>JAICYE010000233.1 GCA_025934385.1 Acidimicrobiia bacterium
CGAGCTTGGCCGCCAGCCGCACCACGGTGGCGCCGCTGGCGCCGGCCAGCCGGGCGATGTCGGCCACCGTCCCGAAGGCCACCGCCTCGGGGTCGTCGGCCACCACGGCCGCCACCCGGCGCTCGGCCGGGGTCAGCTCACGCAGGTGTGCGTCGATTTGCGCCGAAACCATCATGGCACAGACGTTACAGTGGCCGTATGGTTGAAACAGATGTTTCGAGAGGAGGTGTGACCGGTATGGGCACGTTCGACTCCGTCAACCCGGCCCGCCCGTCCGAGATCATCGGCACGTACCCGGCGCAGGGCCCGGCCGACGTCGACCGGGCCGTCGAGGCGGCCGCCGCCGCCCAGCGCCGCTGGGCCCGGGTGCCGATCCCGGCCCGGGCCGGCGTCATCGTCCGGGCCGGCGAGATCCTCCTGGCCCGCAAGGCCGAGCTGGCCGAGCTGGTCGCCCGGGAGTGCGGCAAGGTGCTCCTCGAGGCCGGCGGCGACGTCCAGGAAGCCGTCGACATGGCCAACTTCGTGGCCGGGCAGGGGCGGGCGGCCTGGGGCGAGACCGTGCCGTCGGAGCTCGGCTCCAAGCTGTGCTGGACGACCCGGGCCCCCGTCGGGGTCGTCGGGATGATCACGCCCTGGAACTTCCCGGTGGCCATCCCGTCGTGGAAGATCTTCCCCGCCCTGCTGGCCGGCAACGGCGTCGTCCTCAAGCCGTCGGAGCACGCCCCCGCCTGTGCCGAGGCGTTCGTGGCCGCCTGTTCCGAAGCGGGCGTGCCGGACGGGCTGATCCAGTTGGTGCACGGCTACGCCGAGCCGGCGGCGGCGCTGGCCGTGCATCCCGGCGTGGGCGCCGTCAGCTTCACCGGTTCGGTGCCCACCGGCCGCAAGGTGGCCGCCGCCGCCATGGAGACGGGTCCCCGCCTCGTGTCGCTGGAGCTCGGCGGCAAGAACGCCATGGTCGTCCGGCCCGACGCCGACCTCGACCTCGTGGTCGACGGCGCCATCTTCGGGGCCTTCGGCACCAGCGGGCAACGCTGCACGTCGACGTCGCGCCTCATCGTCCACCCCGACGTGGCCGGCGAGCTCGTCGAGCGCATCGCCAAGCGGGCGGGCCAGCTCCGGCTCGGCGATCCCACCGATCGGTCCACCGACGTCGGTCCGGTCATCAACCGGGCGGCGGCGGACCGCATCGCCGGGATGGTCAACGACGCCACAGCCGTTGGGGCGGTGCCGGCCTGCGGCGGCCGGGCCCGCCACGACGTCGCCGGCTGCGACGGCGGGTCGTTCTTCGAGCCGACCGTGCTGACGGGCGTCAAGCCCGAGCACCGCATCGCCCGGGAAGAGGTCTTCGGGCCGGTGCTGGCGGTGATGGAGATCGCCGACCTCGACGAGGCCATCGACGTCGTGAACTCGGTGGAGTACGGCCTGTCGTCGTGCATCTACAGCCGCGACATCAACACGGCGCTGTACGCCGTCGACCGGATCGACGCCGGCATCGTCTACGTCAACGCCCCGACCATCGGCGCCGAGATCCCGCTGCCGTTCGGCGGGACCAAGCACACCGGCAATGGCTTCCGGGAAGCCGGCGCCCGGGGCATCGAGCAGTTCTCGCAGTTGAAGACCGTGTACGTCGACTACTCCGGTCGGCTGCAGCGGGCCCAGATCGACACGCCGGGAGTGAGCGAATGAGCGCCGTCTACCATCTGCCCGAACCGACCGCACCGTTCGACCCGGAACCGTCCTCGGTGGAATGGCTGGCCCGCGACGAGGCCGCCCTGGCCGGCGTCCTCCCCCGGATCACCGACGTCGTGGCCGTGCGGGGGCAGGGCTCCTGGCTGTGGGACGCCGACGGCCGCCGCTACCTCGACTTCGGCTCCGGCATCGCCGTCACCAACACCGGCCACTGCCACCCGAAGGTGGTGGCGGCCATCGCCGAGCAGGCGGCGACGCTGCTCCACACCTCGGTCGTCTGCCACCCGACGGGGATGATCCGCCTGGCCGAGCGGCTGGCGGCGCTGACACCGTTCCTGGCCGAGCCGCAGGTGTTCTTCTGCAACTCCGGCGCCGAGGCTGTCGACGGAGCGCTGAAGCTGGCCCGCAAGGTCACCGGCAAGCCGGGCGTGATCTGCTTCCGGCGGGCCTTCCACGGCCGCACGCTGGCCGCCACCAGCCTGACCACCGCCAAGGGCAAGTACCGCGAAGGGTACGAACCGCTGCTGCCGTCGGTCACCGTGGCGCCCTACGGCGACCTCGACGGCCTCGACGAGCTGCTGGCGCTGCAGGCACCGGGGGCCAACATCGGGGCCATGATCGTGGAGCCCGTCCTCGGCGAGGGCGGCTACGTCGTGCCGCCGCCGGGCTGGCTGGCCGGGCTGCGGGACCGCTGCGACCGCCACGGGATCCTGCTGATCTTCGACGAGGTGCAGACCGGCATCGGCCGGACCGGCCGGCCGTTCGCCGCCGAGACGTTCGGCGTCGCCCCCGACGTCGTGCTGTTCGCCAAGGGCATCGCCTCCGGGCTGCCGCTGGGCGGGATCATCGCTCCCCGCTCGATCATGGAGCGGTGGCCGACCGGCGCCCACGGCTCGACCTTCGGCGGCAATCCCGTGTCGTGCGCCGCCGCCCTGGCCACCCTCGACGTCCTGGAGGAGGAGGGCTGCTACGAGCGGGCCCGCCGGCTCGGCCGCCTCGGGGTGGAACGGCTCGGAGCCGTGCCCGGTCCGGTCGACGTGCGGGGCGTCGGGCTGATGATCGGCGTGGAGCTGCGGGACAAGGACATTGCCGAGGCGGTGCAGCAGCGCTGCCTCGGCGAGGGCCTCATCGTCCTGCTGTGCGGGCCGGGCGAGAACGTGCTGCGCCTCATCCCGCCGCTCACGATCGCCGACGACGAGTTCGAGGAAGGGCTCGAGATCCTCGTGGCGGCGTTGGAAGCCGAGGGTGACTAGTCACTTCGGACTAGGCGCGATCCTCCCAACGGGCTATTCAAATCCGCCGGGATGGGGCTCATAGTTAATTCGTCCATAAGGGGTGCTCAAGAGGAACGCGCCGATGACGCAGGACGCAGAGCGGAACTCGGCGGTGGTCAAGGTCGAGTCCGTGGGGGACGGCTACGAAGTGCTGCTCGAGGACGGCAACAAGCTGGTGCTCGCCCACTACGGCATCGCCGACTGGGGCGACTCCGCCGACGTCTTCGAGGCCACACACCACGCCCGGGAGGACGCTGAGCGCTACGCCGCCCAGGTGCGACGCCTGCTGGGGACGAGGCGCCGGGCGGGCTGACGCACCGCCGGGCTGATCAGTAGGCCAGCAGGCCCCGCAGCGCCGGGAGGAGGCGGCCCCGGGCGGAGTGCAGCGCTTCGAGGCGTTTGCTGAAGGGTACGGGCGTGTCGGTGCTCCCGACCCGTACGACCGGGGCGTCGAGGTGGGCGAAGGCCCGCTCGGCGATGACCGCGGCCAGTTCGGCGCCGAAGCCTCCGGTCTGCGGAGCCTCATGGACGACGAGCGCCCGGCCGGTCCGCTCCACCGAGGCCAGGACGGTGTCGGTGTCCCAGGGCCGCAGCGTGCGGAGGTCGATCACCTCGACGTCGCCGGCTCCGTCGTCGGCCAGAGTCCCGGCCGCCTCCAGCGCCCAGCGGACGCCGATCCCGTAGGTGACGACCGTGGCGTCGCGCCCCGGCCGGGCGATCCGGGCCTGACCGAAGGGGACCGTGTGCCACCCCGCCGGCACCGGCCCCCGCTCGGCCCGGTACAGCGCCTTGTGCTCCAGGTACAGCACCGGATTGGGGTCGTCGAAGGCGGCCAGCAGCAGGCCCTTGGCGTCGGCCGGGGTGGCCGGGGCCACGATCCTCAGGCCGGGGACGTTGGCGAAGTAGGCCTCGACGTTCTGGGAGTGGAACGGGCCGGCGCCCGTCCCGCCGCCGACCGGCGCCCGGATCACCACCGGCACCGGCGCCCCCCAGCGGTAGTGGGTGGTGGCCAGGTTGTTGACGATCTGGTTGAACCCGCAGGAGATGAAGTCGCCGAACTGCATCTCGACCATGGGATGGAAGCCGTCGAGGGCCAGGCCGAGGGCGCAGCCGAGCGCCCCCGACTCGATGATCGGCGTGTTGCGCACCCGGTCCTTGCCGAACTCGGCCACGAACCCCTCGGTGACCTTGAAGGCGCCGCCGTACCCGGCGATGTCCTGGCCGAGGAGCACGACCCGGTCGTCGGCCCGCATCGCCTCCCGGAGCCCGTCGGAGATGGCGTCGAGATAGCGCATCTCCCCGACCGTCGACCCGTCCGGCGTTCTCTGGTCACCGGCCTGCCATATACGCGGTTTCGTGACCACAGAAGAGGCGAACACCGCCGCGGCCTCGCGCTCCGCGGTCGAGTCCGGCTCCGGAGCGGCCAGGGCCGCCTCCACCCGGGCGTCGACCTCGGCGGCGATCTCCGCCCGGAGCGTCGCCCGCTCCCCCGCCGGCAGCACGCCCCGCCCGTCCAGCACCGCCTCGAAGCGCAGCAGGGGGTCGAGCTGCGCCCAGCGGGCCAGCTCCTCGGGCGGGACGTAGTCGGTGCCCGACGCCTCCTCGTGGCCCCGCATGCGGTAGGTCTTGCACTCCAGCAGCGTCGGCCCGTCGCCCCGGCGACCCCGCTCGGCCGCCTCGCCCACCGCCGCCAGCACGGCCGTCACGTCGTTGCCGTCGACCACCACGCCGGGCATGCCGTAGCCCGCCGCCCGGTCGGCCAGGTCGGTGCAGGCGTACTGCTCGGCGGCGGGCGTCGACAGCCCCCAGCCGTTGTTCTCGACCACGAACAGCACCGGAAGGCGCCACACGGCGGCCAGGTTCAGCGCCTCGTGGAAGTCGCCCTCGCTCGTGCCGCCGTCGCCGCAGAAGA
>JAICYE010000287.1 GCA_025934385.1 Acidimicrobiia bacterium
CGGGCCGGTCGCCAGCGGGCCGGTCGCCTCGCCGACCGCCACGTGCACGAGGTTGGGCAGCGTCGTGAGCTCCCGGGTGCCGGCCCCGAAGCCGCTCCCGGCCAGGCGCATCGCCGGCATCGGCCCGTAGCCGGAGCACAACCCGGCCAGCAGGGCGGCGCCGGTCGGCGTGGTCAGCTCGACGTTGATGTCGAGCCCCACCACCGGCGCGTCCTTCAGCAGATCGACCACGGCCGGCGGCGGGTTGGGCAGCAGGCCGTGGGCGGTGCGGACCATGCCCGTCCCCACCCGCACCGGCGACGCCGTCACCTCGTCGACGCCGAGCGTCTCGAGGGCGGCGCAGGTGCCGACGATGTCGACGATGGCGTCGATGCCGCCGACCTCGTGGAAGTGCACGGAGGCCGTCGGCCGCCGGTGGAGCCGGCCCTCGGTCTCGGCCAGGAGCCGGAACACCCGCTGGGCCCGCTCCCGCACCCGGTCGGGGAGCCGGGCCTCCTCGATGATACCGGCGATGTGGCCGTAGGTGCGGGTGATGCCGTCGGGCTTCGCCTTGACGTGGGCCTTGGTGGCGGCCAGCCCGCCCCGCATGACCAGCTCCGCCTCCAGTCCCCAGCCGGCGACCGGCAGCCGCTCGAGGATGGCGGTCACCTCGTCGAGCGGCGCGCCGGCGTCGAGGCAGGCGCCGAGGGCCATGTCGCCGGCGATCCCGGCGAAGCAGTGGAACCAGGCGACCGTGGTCACAGCACCGCCGCCGGCGCCGTCCGGCGTTCCTGCGCAACGACAGGTGTTGCGGAAGAACGCCGGTTCATGGTGTGCGGGCCCGTTCCAGGGTGCCGAGGATGCGGGCGGCGGCGCAGGCAGCGCCGTAGCCGTTGTCGATCCCCATGACGGCCACGCCGGGGGCACAGCTGGCCAGCATGGCCAGCAGGGCGGTGACGCCCTCGAGTGAGGCGCCGTAACCGGCGCTGGTCGGTACGGCGATCACCGGCGCCGCCGCCAGCCCGCCGACGGCCGATGCCAGCGCCCCCTCCATGCCGGCCACGACGACGATCACGTCGGCCGCCTGGAGGACCGGCTCCTCGGCCAGCAGCCGGTGGATCCCGGCCACCCCGACGTCGGTCAGTCGGACGGGCGGCCAGCCCAGCGCCGCCAGCACCGCCGCCGCCTCCTCGGCGACGGGCAGGTCGGCGGTGCCGGCGCAGGCCACGACGGTGGAGCCCGTCCGCCGGGGGAGCGGCTTCCACACGCCGAGCCGGGCGACGGGGTCGTACGACCCGCCGGGCGTGAGAGCCAGGGCGGCCTGCGCCTGTTCCCCGGTGGCCCGGGTGAGGAGCACGGGCCCGCCGGTCGGCCCGGCGACGAGTTCGGCCACGATGGCGGCGCACTGTTCCGGCGTCTTGCCCGGGGCGTAGACCGCCTCGGGGAATCCCTGGCGCAGCGGACGGTGATGGTCGACGCGGGCGAAGCCGAGGTCGGCGAAGGGCAGGGTCCGCAGCCGTTCGGCGGCCGCCGCGGCCGAGGTGCCGCCGCGGGCGACGTCCTCCAGGAGCTCGTGCAGGCGGGGGTCAACCATGGGTTCACATAGGATGGCCTGCGATGTCGGCCCCCGCCCATCCGCCGCGCCCCCGGGTCGCGTTCCTCGGCCCGCCGGGGACGTTCTCCGAGGAGGCCGCCCTCTCCCAGCCGGATCTCGCCGCCGGCGAGCTCATGCCGATCCGGTCGATCCCCGAGGTCATCGCCGAGGTCGACCAGGGGCGGGCGGACATCGCCGTCGTCCCCATCGAGAACGCCATCGAGGGGTCGGTGACGGCCACGCTCGACTCGCTGGCCTTCGAGTCGTCGCACGAGCTGCTGATCCAACGGGAGATCGTGCTGCCCATCGACATGCACCTCTGCGCCCGGCCGGGTACCCGGCTGGCCGACGTCACGGCCGTCGTGTCGATCCCCCACGCCACGGCCCAGTGCCGGGAGTGGCTGAGCCGGAAACTGCCCGGCGTCGACGTGGAGGCGGCCAACTCGACCGCCGAGGCCGCCCGCGACGTGGCCGAGACCGGCGGGCCCCGGGCGGCCATCTCCACCGCCCTGGCGGCCAAGCTCTATGGCCTCGAGATCCTGGCCGCCGACATCGAGGATCACCCCGACAACGAGACCCGGTTCGTGGTCATCGGCGCCGGGATCCCGGCGCGCACCGGCCACGACAAGACGACGATCGTCGTGTTCCAGAGCCAGGACCGGCCGGGGTCTCTGCTCGGGATCCTCCAGGAGTTCGCCGCCCGGGCGGTCAACCTGACGAAGCTGGAGTCCCGCCCGACGAAGCAGGGGCTGGGCAACTACTGCTTCTTCATGGACTGCGAGGGCCACATCGGCGACGAGCTGGTGGCCGACGTTCTCCGGAACCTCAAGTCCAAGCACGACGTGCGGTTCCTCGGCTCCTACCCGGCGTCCGGGAGTGACGCCGGTGCCCGGCGCCGGGCGGCCGGAAAGGCCTGGCGGGCGGCGACGGGCTGGGTCGACGACCTGCGGACCAAGGTGCGGCCGCCGGAGTGAGCGGCGAGCGAGGATGAGCCGATGATCGACGTCCGACGGCTGCGGTCGGAGCGCGACTACCGCGCCGGGATCGAGCGAAAGCGGGTCGCCCCCGGCCTGATCGACGAGGTGCTGGCCGCCGACGAGACCCGCCGAGGGCTGGTCGGCCGGGTCGACGAGCTCCGGGCCCGCCAGAACGCCGCCTCCAAGGAGATCGGCCGGGCCGTGCCCGACGAGCGTCCGGCCCGGATCGCCGCCGCCGCCGCCCTGAAGGACGAGCTGGCCGCCCTGGAACCGCAGCTGGCCGAGGCCGAGGCCCGCTTCAACGAGCTGGTCATCCGCGTGCCGAACCCCGCTCACCCGTCGGTGCCCGACGGCGGGGAGGACGACTACGACGTCCTCCGGGTGGTCGGCGACACCCCGGCGGCGCCGGCCGCCGGCCTCGACCACGCCGAGTTCGGCGAACGGATGGGATTCGTCGACACCGAGCGGGCCGCCCGCATCAGCGGCAGCCGCTTCGCCTACCTGATGGGGGAGGCGGTGCTGCTGGAGCTGGCGCTGGTCCGCTGGGTGTTGGGCAAGCTGGTCGACGACGGTTTCACACCGGTCGTGCCGCCGGTGCTGGTGCGGGAGTCGATGATGGAGGCGGCCGGCTTCTTCCCCACCGACCGCAACCAGGTCTACGAGGTGGACGGGGGCGAACTGTTCCTGGTCGGTACCTCGGAGGTGCCGCTGGCCGGCATCCACCTCGGCGAAACGCTCGACGAGGCGTCACTGCCGCAGCGCTACGCCGGGTTCTCGTCCTGCTTCCGGCGGGAGGCCGGCACGTACGGGAAGGACACCAGGGGCATCTTCCGGGTCCACCAGTTCGACAAGGTCGAGATGTTCAGCTACTGCCATCCCGAGCGGAGCTGGGACGAGCACGAGGCCATGCTGGCCGTGGAAGAGTCGATCGTCGGTGGGCTCGGCCTGCCCTACCGGGTGATCGCCGTCGCCGCCGGCGATCTCGGCGCCCCGGCGGCCAAGAAGTACGACATCGAGGTGTGGCTGCCGTCGGAGGGCCGCTACCGGGAGCTGACGTCGTGCTCCAACTACACCGACTACTCCGCCCGCCGCCTCGGGGCCCGGATGCGGCCGGCCGAGGGCAGCGGCACGCTGCTGCTCCACACGCTCAACGGGACAGCCTGCGCCGTCGGCCGGACGCTGCTGTTCCTGTTCGAGCACTACCAGGACGAGGGCGGAGCGCTGGCCGTGCCCGACGTGCTGCGGCCCTTCACCGGCTTCGAACGAGTCGAGCGCCCGGCCGATCGGACATCCCGTTAGCCTTCCCGCCCGGAGGGATGCCGGAGCGGCCAAACGGAAGCGCCTTGAAAGCGCTCGGGTGAGAGCCCCGTGGGTTCAAATCCCACTCCCTCCGCGCTAAAGACCCTGGTCAGAGGGTGTATGACGCCCTCCCGAAGGCCGTTTTGGTCACCGAATGGTCACGGGAATTCTTCGAAGGGTCCTTTTGCCAAGGGTCAGGTCGTGTTGCGAGCCCGGGACTGGCCGCTCCCCGGATCCGGAACATTTCCGTTACGTTCTGGCTCGGAGGTGATTGCCATGCCGGCTCCTCGGACGGGTGCTGAGCGCTACATCGCCGAGCGGAGAGC
>JAICYE010000292.1 GCA_025934385.1 Acidimicrobiia bacterium
AGCTTGGTGATCGGGGCGTACTTCTGGTTGTTCTTACGGATCGACTCGTCGGCGCCCCACTGGGCCCGGGTGATGACCGGCGGCTCGACCGCCTTGGGCTTCGCCTTGCCCGTCGTGGTGGTGGTCGACGAGCCGGAGGTCTTGGTGCTCTTGGTGGTGGTCGTCGTCGACGAGGACGTCGAGGCGGCGCTCGCCCCCCGCTGTTGGCCGCCGTCGCCGCCGTTGTCGCTGTCCTTGGCGGACGGGTCGGACGTGGTGGACGTCGTCGAGGCACCGGACGGGCCCGACGTGGTGGACGTCGTCGAGGCAGCCGACGGGCCCGACGTGGTGGACGTGCTGGCCACGTGGTGGGCCGGCTCGGCGGTGGCCACCTTGTAGGGCCTCGGCCCGTTCTCCGTGTCGATGGCCAGGATCTCGACGTCGCGGGCGTCGCCCGCCACCCGCACCTGGGCGTGCGTCGCCCCGTGGGCCATGATCAGGTCGGAGTCGACCTTGTTGCCGGGGACCGGCAGCGCCGCCATGTCGTCGTCGGCCGGCAGCCCCCGCCAGTTACCCCAGACGCCGTCGGGCCCGGCCAGGCGGATGTCGACCTGCGCCGACTCGCTGCCGTTCCACCGCACCGCCACGTGCGACAGCGGGAACGGGCTGTCGAGCGCCGGGCCGGGGGCCGGCGGGACGTCCGGGCCGGCCACGGCCGCCGCCGCCCGCCCGTCCGGCGCCACCGACGACACGCCGGCCGGCACGACGGCGAAGCGGGTCTTGGGCAGCCCCTGGGCCATCTGGATCGGCGCCAGCAGGGCGAAGGCGGCCACGCCGGCCACCGCCGCCACCCGGATCGCCGATGGCAGGCGCGCCGGCACCAGGCGGGAACGGGACGCCAACGTCATGCGATCACTCTCTCGTCACACTGGTGGCGCAAGTGACTCATGAGGCAACACTCTAAGAGCAGGGGAATCGCCGCGGGGTGACAGGCTAGGGGAGCGCCGTCGCTTTCGCGCCATTGATCCGGGCTTCCGGGGGCCTGCACTAGCCTTCGTACCTCACATGGGCAGAGCCGGCACCGCCTCGCGCACCATCACCCACCGCACGACCGTGGCGGAGAGCATCAGGGAGATCGTCACCCACCACGAGCTCCTCCTCAACCTCGTCCGGCTCGAGCTCAAGGCCAAGTACAAGGCCAGCGCCCTCGGCTTCGCCTGGTCGCTGCTGAACCCGCTCATGTACCTGGTCGTCTTCTACGTCGCCTTCGACGTCATCCTCGGCGCCGGCATCCCCCGCTACCCGCTCTACCTGCTGGCCGGACTGGTGGTGTGGAACTTCTTCACCGCCGCCGTCACCAGCGGGACCGGGTCCGTGGTGGCCGGCTCCGGCCTGGTGAAGAAGGTGTGGTTCCCCCGGGAGATCCTGCCGCTGGCCTCGGTGGGAGCGGCGCTGGTCCACTTCTTCCTGCAGCTGCTGGTGCTCGTCATCGCCCTGGCCCTCGTCCGCCACCCGGTCGGCTGGGCCGAGCTGCCGCTGCTGCCGCTGGCCCTGGTCGACCTCACCCTCCTGGCCGCCGGCCTCGTCCTGCTGCTCTCGGCGGCCAACGTCTACCTCCGGGACATGACCCACTTCGTGGAGCTCGCCCTCATGGCCTGGTTCTGGGTCACGCCGATCGTCTACCCCTACACCCAGCTCGCTGCCGCGCTCCACGGCAAGACCGTCTTCGCCCTGGTCAACCCGGTCACGCCGATCGTGCTGGCCTTCCAGCGGGCGCTCTACGGCGAGTACGGGCACGTCCTCCCGGCGAACCTCTCGGCGATGTGGTACCTCCGCAACCTGGCCATCGTCACCGCCGGCGCCGTCGTGCTGGCCGCCTTCGCCCTTCGGGTCTTCAACCGCCTCGAAGGCAACCTGGCCGAGGAGCTCTGAACCGATGGCGGCGGCGATCGAGGTCGAGGGCCTCACCAAGACGTTCCGGCTCTACAAGGAGAAGCCGAGCTCGCTGAAGGAGCGGGTACTCAAGTTCCGCCGGATCCGCTACGAGCACTTCACGGCCCTGCGCAACATCCACCTCGACATCGAGGCCGGGACCACCGTCGGCCTCCTCGGGCACAACGGCTCGGGCAAGAGCACGCTGCTCAAATGCATCGCGGGGATCATCCAGCCGACCGCCGGCCTCGTCCGCACCGCCGGCCGCATGGCGGCGCTGCTGGAGCTCGGCGCCGGGTTCCACCCCGAGCTGTCCGGCCGGGAGAACGTCTACCTCAACGGCTCGATCCTCGGCCTCAAGAAGGCGGAGGTCGACCGGATCTTCGACGACATCGTCGGCTTCGCCGAACTCGACTCGTTCATCGACACGCCCGTCAAGCACTACTCGTCGGGGATGTACATCCGGCTGGGCTTCGCCGTGGCCATCAACGTCGACCCCGAGATCCTCCTCGTCGACGAGGTGCTGTCGGTCGGCGACGAGGCCTTCCAGCGCAAGTGCATCGACAAGGTGAAGACCTTCCAGGCCGAGGGCCGCACGATCGTCGTCGTCACCCACGCCGCCGACCTCGTGCGCCAGATGTGCCACAAGGCCGCCGCCCTGGAGCACGGCGTGATGGTGGCCCAAGGCGAGCCCAACGACGTCATCCGCCAGTTCCGGGAACGGCTGCTGGCCGCCTCCACCCCGGCCGAGGACATGACGCCGGAGCTGGCCCGCTCGGAGATGTCACCGATGTGGGGCCGGGTGAAGATCGCCGACGCCCGCATCGCCTATGCCACGCCCGATCAGGAGGCGGCCGCCCCCGGCGAGCCGATGCGGCTCGACATCACACTGGAGGCGCCGGAGCCGGTCGACGACGTCGTCGTCGGCATCGCCGTCTACAACTCGATGGGCTGGCTGATCTTCGGGACCAACAGCGAATACCACGGCGTCGACCTCGGCACGATCGGAGGCCGGCGGACGGTGTCCTACGTCTTCCCCGACGTCCCGCTGCTGGACGGGACGTACGCCGTCACCATCGGCGTCCACACCCGGGGCGGGCTCGTCTACGACAGCTGGGAGCAGCTGCGGCGCTTCGAGGTGGCCGCCCCGGGGCGCGACATCGGGCTCGTCCGGCTGCCGGTGGCCATCGAGGTGGACGGGCGCCCGGCCGCCTCCGGCCGGATCGCCGCTCACACCGGGGATCGGGCCCGGTAGTAGCGCGACGGCTCGGCCCGGCGGGCCGTGGTCACCAACCGCTCGTACCGGTCGAGCACCGTGCCCCAGGCGTAGCGCTCCTCCACGAAGCGCCGCCCGGCGTCACCGAGCCGGGCCCGCAGCCGCCCGTCCTCCATGAGGAGATCGACGGCCGTCTCGAACTCGGCGAAGCCCCGGTAGGGAATGCCGCCGCCGCTGCGGCGGCACTGGCCCTCGAGGACGTCGCAGTTCCCCTGCACCAGCGCCGGCTTCCGGTGGGCCCAGGCCTCGGACAGGATCATCGAGAAGCTCTCGAAGTACGACGGCTGCACCAGGGCCAGCGCCCCGGCCAACGCCGACTGCTTGACGGCGTCGTCGACGAAGCCCGTGACGACCACGTCGGGATGGGGATCGAGGGGCCGGACGGGATCGCCGACGATGGCCAGCGCCAGCGGGCCCGGGTTGCGCTGCTTGTAGGCGGCGAAGAAGGTCACGAGCTCCTCGGAGCCCTTGGCCGGGTCGACACGGCCGACGAAGAGGAGGTAGGGCCGGTCCTCCAGCCCGAAGGCCGCCCGGAAGGCGGCGCCGTCGAAGCCCTCGTGGCGCTCGACGTCGATGCCGACGCCGACGACCTCGTAGGGCCGGCGGGGCCGGAAGCGCCGCTCGACCAGCGCCACCTCCTCCTCGGTGAGGAAGCCGAAGGCCGACGGGTGGTGGAACATCGTGCGGAACAGGTCGAGGTACAGCGGCGGCTCGTCGTGGGCGGTGGGGTGGAGGATCGTCGGCCCGACGGCGGCCGCCGCCGGCAGGCCGGCCCACGTCGTGTAGTAGAGGTAGGTGAAGAAGGCGACGACGTCGTGGTCCGGCGCCCGGTCGAGCAGCCAGGGGACGATGTCGGGGATGTACGGCCCCTGGGCCCGCATCCAGGCGTGCTCCAGGTACAGCGGCTGGG
>JAICYE010000094.1 GCA_025934385.1 Acidimicrobiia bacterium
GTCGACGCCGCCGTCGCCGCCGGACTCGCGACGCCGGACCCGGGGCCGCCTCGACCGCAACCGGTTGCGGTCGAGGCCCACAAGCGGCACTCCGGCGCCACCGGGTGCGGGGGTTACCCTGCGGTCGAAGTCGTGCCGGCTCCCGCCGCCTACGTTTTCGGCGAGGACAGCTGTGCGGTCGAGTACCTCGAGTCCGGCGACCGGAACGCCCGTCCCCGGTCCAAGCCGCCGTTCCCCGCCGAGGCCGGCGTCGGCGGCCGCCCGACCGTCGTCAGCAACGCCGAGACGCTGGCCCAGCTGGCCCTCGTCGCCCGCCACGGCGCCGAGTGGTTCCGCCAGCTGGGCACGCCGGAATATCCCGGAACGCTGCTGGTCACACTGCCCGGCGAGTGCGCCCGGCCCGGCGTCTATGAAGTCCCGGCGGGCACGCCGCTGGCCGACGTGCTGCAGCGCTGCGGCGGCGGCCCGGCCGGTGCGCCGTTCCGGGGCGCCCAGGTCGGCGGCCCGGCCGCCGGCTGGCTCACCGCCGCCGACTTCGACACGCCGCTCAGCCCCGAGGCGTTGGCCGCCCGCGGCTCGATGCTGGGCTGCGCCGCCGTCCGCCTCCTGAGCGACGACCGCTGTGCCGTTGACGCCGTGGCCGAGGTGGAGGCGTTCTTCGCCGCCGAGTCCTGCGGCAAGTGCCCGCTGTGCCGGGCCGAGACGCAGTTCTTCGCCAAGGCCACAGCCGGCCTGGCCGGCGGCAAGGAGATCACCGCGGCCCACCTCGACAAGGCCCTGGAGCTGGCCGAGATGGCCCGCACCGGCACCGACTGCGCCCTGGCCCGCTTCCCGGCGCCGCCACTGCGCTCGGCCCGGGAGCGCTTCCCCGACGACTTCGCCGCCCACCTCCGGGGCGACGACTGCGGTAGGCGGCACCTGGGGGTCTCACCTGCCTCCCCGGACGGCAGGCGCGGCAGCTCGATGACGATCAGCGGCTGGCCGCCGCCCTGGTTCACCCCCGACGCCCGCCCCTGACCTTTCACGGCCGACCCGAGGAGCACCCGTGCACACCGAGATCGACGGATCCATCGCCCTCGTCACCGGCGCCGCCGGCGGCATCGGCCGGGCCATCAGCGCCCGCCTGGCGGCGGCCGGCGTCGCCCTCGCCCTCGTCGACCTCGACGGCGACGGCGCCGAGTCCCTCCTGGCCGAGCTCTGCGCCAAGGGCGTGGCCATCGCCGCCGACCTCACCGACCCCGGCGACATCGAAGCGGCGGCAGCCGAGGCCGAGGCCCGACTCGGCCCGGTGGACATCCTCGTCAACAACGCCGGCATCTCCGGCGTCGGCCCACCCAAGCCCACCGTCGACACGCCGCTCGACGAGTGGGAGCGGACGCTGGCCGTGAACGTCACCGCGCCGTTCCTGTTCTCCCGGGCCGTCCTGCCGGGGATGGTCGAGCGCGGCCGGGGCCGGATCGTCAACGTCGCCTCGATGGCCGGGATCCTCTGCCTCCCCGGCCGGGTGTCCTACGCCGCCTCCAAGGCGGCGCTGATCAGCCTGACGAAGACGCTTGCGGTGGAGTGCGGCGCCTCCGGCGTGCGGGTCAACGCCGTCTGCCCCGGCTGGGTCGACACGCCCTTCATCGCCGCCCGGATGGCCCAGCCCGAACTGCGGGCCCAGGCCGAGGCCATGGTGCCCGTCGGGCGGGTGGCCACCGCCGACGAGGTCGCCGACGTCGTCGCCTTCCTGCTCTCCCCCGCCTCCCGCTACATGACCGGCGCCGCCGTCACCGTCGACGGAGGCATGTCGCTCCTCTGATCCCAAGGGCCGCCCTGGAGGCGGTCGGACGGCGGGCGCGACCCGCCCGCAGGGGTCGCAATGGGGCGATGCGACGCCACTGCCAGTTGCCTCCAAAGGGTGGCAGCGCTCGCTCCCCGAACTGTCTCTCGTGTCCCCGGGGAACCCGCGCCCCGCTGATCGAGAGGTTTCCGTGGCTTTGCGCCGTTCGCTCCGCTCTGTCGTGCCCTGTATCGTCGTCGCTGCCTTCGCCGCCGTGCTGCCGGCGGCCGGCGCGGCGACCAGCCCGGCCGGCCGGCTCTCCGGCCGTGTGCAGGACTCCGTGACCGGCGCCGCACTGCCCGGCGCCGACGTCAGCCTGTCCGACCCGGCCTCCCACGCCGTCGTGGCCACCACGACCGCCGACGCCTCCGGCGCCTACAGCGTCGCCGCCCCCCAGGCCACCTACGACGTGGCCGTCAGCGCCACCTCGGGTTCCACGCCGGAGCAGGGCCTGATGAAGGGCATCTCCGTCAAGGCCGACTCCCGGCTGATCGTCGCCCTGGTCGCGCCGGCCGCCCCGGCCTCGACGATGGTCAACGTCACCGGAACCATGCAGGACCGGGACCACCATGCCCTCCCGTCGGTCGGCCTCACGCTGTACAGCAATGGCATCGGCTACATCAACACCACGTCCGGAGCCGACGGCTCGTTCAGCCTGCGGGTGCCGCCGAGCCATTACCTGTTCATGCTGCACAATGCGGCGAACCCGATCGCTGGCGCCGCCGTGCCCCAGCAGAGCTTCGACCTGAGCATCACCGACGTCGATCTGAGCACCGACCGCCGTCTCGACCTCGTCCTCCCGGCGGTCGACATGACCGTGACCGTGCGGGACCGGTCGGGCGCCGCCGTGCCCAACACCTACGTCACCGCCTACGGCGGGCACAACGACGGCGGACTGGACACCTGGTCCTTCACCGTCGCACCTGGCGTCCAGGCCCGGGGCCAGTGGTCGTGGAACGGCAAGACCGACGCCTCCGGCCGCCTCGTCATGCCCGGGTTCCCCACCGACGCCGTCCGCTTCAGCCTGTCGCCTCCGAGCTTTCCAAGCTTCACCCAGGCCGGGTTCACCCTCACCGCCGCTGCGAACTTCGACATCACGCTTCCGGTGACGGCGAGGTTGAGCGGTGTGGTCCACGACTACGACGGAGCCCCACTGCCCGGCGTCACCGTCGGCTTGTTCACCTCCGACGGCAGCAACCTCCCGGTCTCGACCGGCGGCAACGCCATCGCCGCCGCCGACGGCTCCTATTCGCTGGTCGTGCCCACCGGCAGCTACGGACTCGGGCTCAGCCGCACATTCAGTCCCGACGGCCGGGGCCGCAACGACACCTACGCCGTCGACAGCGACCCCGGGGCGGTCACGGTATCGGCCGACCGGGTTCTGGATCTCACGATGCCGGCCCGGGCCGTCACCATCCACGTCACCGACCCGTCCGGGGCGCCGGTATCGGGCGCCCGCGTGCAGGCCGGCAACAACACCAGCGTCTCCGTCCCGGGACAGGCCGAGTTCTTCCCCGGCGCGTCCAGCCACGGCTGGCGCGGCAGCAACCGCTCCACCGACAGCGCCGGGAACGCCCAGATCCTCGTGATGCCCGGGGCGGTCGTCACCGTCAACGCTTTCGCCCCCGACGGCTCGACCCTCGCCCAGGCCGCCCCCGCGGTGCTCGCGGCAGCGGACTCCGGTCCGGTGACGCTCGCCCTCCGGTCGACGGTCACGCTGACCGGTCACGCCGGGTTGGGCAACCCTCGGGCCGGCGTCTCCGTGTCCCTCTACAACGGGTCCGTCTACTTCGGGGCCGACACCGCCGCCGACGGCTCCTACACCCTCCGCCTCCCGCCGGGCTCCTACGACACCATCTCGCTCAGCGGCTGCTGCCCGTCCCCCTCCGATCCGACCCACCGGCCTGACAACGCCTCCCTGAGCGGTGGCCCGCTCACGGTCACCGCCGACCGCACGCTGGACCTCACCCCGGCGATGGCGCTCGTCACGGCCCGCGCCTACGACGCAAACGGTTCCCTTCGCTCCTTCGACAGCCTCGGCTACTCGGCTATGGGCACCGGCCCGACCCTCGACGCCGCTCTCGCCCCCGGCCTTCCGGCCACCAACGCCTACGCCACCACCACGGTCAACGCCGCCGGGACGACCAAGGCGTCGTTCACCGCCTTGCAGGGAACGGGCTCGGGCGTCGGCTTCACCGTCGGCACGTCGTCCCTCCCGTCGGCCTACGGGCTGCGGTTCTCCGGCGATACTGACGTGGCCGTGGTCCAGACAACGGCCGGCAGCCCGAACCCGACGACGACCACCACGACCACGACGACGGCGACCACGGCGCCGCCCGGCCCGGCCGATGGCCACCCCGGGAGCGGCGACCTGTCGACGTCCGGCACCCCGGGCGGCACAGCACCGGGCGCCACGACGCCGGCCCGGTCCGGGTACTGGATGGTCAGCGCCGACGGCGAGGTGCACGCCTTCGGCGACGCCGTCAACTACGGGGATCCGCACGGCACGCTCGGCCAGGCCCGGGCCGTCCACCTCGAGCCGACCGCCGACGGGAAGGGCTCCTGGATCCTCGACGATGGCGGCCGCATCCACCCCTACGGCGATGCCGTCGCCCTCGGCGACGCGACGACCGCCGGGCTGGCCGCCGGGGAGAAGGCGGCCAGCCTCTCGGCCACGCCGTCCGGCGCCGGGTACTGGATCTTCACCAACCGGGGGCGGGTGCTGACCTACGGCGACGCCGCCTTCTACGGCGACATGTCGAAGACCAGGCTCAACGGGCCGGTCCTCGGGTCGGTGGTCACGCCGTCGGGCAAGGGCTACTACATGGTCGCCGCCGACGGCGGGATCTTCACCTTCGGCGACGCCACCTTCCACGGCTCGACCGGCAACCTGCGCCTCAACCAGCCCGTCATGGGGATGGCGCCGGCCGAGCAGGGCGGCTACTGGCTGGTCGCCTCCGACGGTGGCATCTTCGCCTTCGACGTCCCGTTCCATGGCTCCATGGGCGCCACCCGGCTCAACAAGCCGATCTCGGGCCTCGTCCCAGGCCACGACGGCTACCTCATGGTGGCCGAGGACGGCGGGATCTTCTCCTTCGGCGACGTCGCCTTCCACGGCTCCCTCGGGGCCCACCCCCCGGCCTCCCCGGTCGTCGGAGCGGCGCTCCTGCGGTGAGCTCAGCCGGCGCCGATGCATGGCTCGCCGGGGACTGGGTAGGGAAACCAGGAAGCAACGTTGAGGAAACGAAGGGAGAGGTTATGGCCCGCGCCCTCATCGGGGAGAAGCTGGTCGACCGGGAAGGCAACACGGTCGGCAAGATCACCGACGTGATCGTCGATTCGGCGACGCTGGAGAACGAGTGGATCACGGTGAAGACCGGGATGATGGGGGGCGAGCATCTCGTCCCGTTCGCTGCGGTCGAGGAGCGCGGTGACGAGATCCGAATCCCGTTCGCCAAGGACGACGTGAAGACGGCGCCGACCGTCGACAAGGGCCACGCCGCCCCGTCGCCAAGCGAGCGAGAGCAGGTGTTCTCCCACTTCCGGATGGAGGACCCGGGGCCACCGTCCCGGGTCTGAGCCGCCGGCTGGAACTCGGCCTAGACCGGGACGGGCTCCAGCCGGACGGGAATGCCGTTGAAGACCGCGTTGCCTGACACGTCGAGGTCGGCCGGGTCGGAGGACGTCAGGTCGTTGTAGTTCGCGCCCCCGCCGCCCACCGCCGTCCGCCAGCCGCCCCGGTGACCCCAGCCCTGGGGCAGGGCGACGACGCCCGGCGTCACCTCGTCGGTCAGCTGGACGGGCACTTCGACGCGCCCCGACTTCGACACCACGGCCACCGTGTCGCCCTCCTGGAGGCCGACCTCCGCCGCGTCCTTGGGGTGGACCCGTAAAGTCTGGCGCCGCTCCCCCATGAGCCGGTCGACGTTGTGGAACCACGTGTTGTGGGTGGTTCCCGGCGTACCAGCCGATGGCGCCGGCGCCGTGGGCGTCCATCAGCGCCCGCACCCGGCCGGCGATGTCGTCGAGGGCGGCGTCCCACGACACCCTTTGGAAGCCCCCGTCGGCCTGCCGCTTGAGCGGGTGGAGCACTCGGTCGGGGTCGTTGTGGACGTCGAGGTAGGCCGGCCCCTTGGGGCAGATGTACCCCTGCGAGAACGGGTTGCCCTTGTCGGCCCGCAGCTTGGTGACCCGCCCGTCCTCCACCGTCGCCACCATCCCGCAGCACGCCTCGCAGATGCGGCAGAACGTCACCCGCTCTTCCATGCCCGCCCCTCTCGTCAGGCTGCATCTGATCACCCGCCCACGGGTCCCGGCAACCGGGCCCCGGGCCAACCCCTGACCCGCCCGGGTCAGGCCTGAGCGCAAACCCACACGCGGCGTGGGATTTCCGCTCCGGGTCCTTCAGGCGGCCGATTCAGCCGGCAGGCTGAGGTGCCGGCGGGCGATGGTTTCCTCGATCCGGCGGACCATTCGGCCCGGCCTTCCGTGGACGTCGTCGTACGTGAAGTAAAGGATCCACCATTCGACGAGGTCGTTGGCCTTTTCGGCGTTCCGCTGGACGTCCTCCCTGGCGGCGTGCGCCTCGACACTGTTGGCTTCTATGCCAATGACGAGGTCCGGGTAGGCGAAGTCGATCCGCCGATCGCGGTATGGATACTGCGGCACTGGCTCCGGAAGCCCATATCGCCGGATCACCGCCAAGAGGTCGTCCTCGAGTTCGGACTCTGTCGGTTGCCTGCCCGCCACCCGGGCTGCCACCAACGGAGCGAGGACACGGTGCCCGGGATGGCGCTCCCCCGCCCGCCCGAGAACCCGTTCGAGCGTCCGGAGCGAAACGCGCCGCCGATGCAGAGCACCGTCCAGCGCTCCCTCGACGAGATGGGGTGTCAGTACCGCGAGATCGAGCAGCGACCTCCCTCGGCTGGTGACGGGAATGAGGCCGACGTGCGTACGCTCGCTCGGGTCGAGGCTCCCCGTCCGCCGGACGGTCACACCGGAGAGCCTGGGGGTGTGGCCCGTCGCCACGAGAACCTCGACGATCGGACGCTCGAACTTACGGAACTTCCACAGATACCCCGCACATCGGTGTGAGGCGACACCGCCAGTCGCCAGGCAGGCGGCGAGGACATCCCGCTCGAAGCACGGCCGGGACCCCGGTATGACATAAACCCCAGCGTGCACCGCCCGCAGTGTGCCGCACCTCAAGGCGTGCTCCAGCTGGCGGCTGGATAGTCCGGCCTCCAGCCATTGGCGACGGGTGAGCAGACCATACTGGCGCGCCGCTAGGGCGAGGAGGGCGCCGACCACGCTGGCCGGCGCGCGGAGCCCGAGCGCATTACCCACAGTCAGTGTGGGTTTTGCGCTCGGGGCCGTACGACATACGGCGGTGGGAGTTGTCCACGGCGCCATACAAGCGCGTGGACAACTCCTGCCGCACGCGAATTACAGGAGCGAAGCTCGGCAGCCGCCGTCCAACACGAACGGGCTGCCGTTGGAGAAGCTCGACCGGTCCGACGCCAGGAAGACGGCCATCTTGGCCACCTCTTCGGTCGTGCCGTAGCGGCCCTGCTTCATGGCGATCACCTGGTCGAACTGGCCGTCGGGGAAGCCGAGCATCCGCTCGAAGTCGCCCTTGACCGAGGTGACCATCTCCGTCTCGATGAACCCGGGCAGGATGGCGTTGACCCGCACGCCCTGGGCCCGCAGCTCGAC
>JAICYE010000138.1 GCA_025934385.1 Acidimicrobiia bacterium
GGCCGCTGGCCGTGGCGGCCCGCCGGCCGGTGCGGTGGGTGTCTCCGTTCCTCGTGCTGGCCCAGATGACGACCGGGCGCCAGGCGTGGTGGTTCCTGCTCGGGCTGGTACCGCTGCTCGGCGCGGCCTGGCTGTCCCGGCGCAGCGGCATGGGCTTCGTCGCTCCATGGTCAGGCCGGTGAGCGCGTCACGCTCGGCCGGCTGGGTCCACCGGGAGCTGTCGGGCGAGGGCAGCCCCGCCCGGTCCAACGCCCAGCTCCGCCGGCTCATCGACCACGGCGCGGCCGGGCTCGACATCATCGGCGACGCCCCCACGATGGCGATGCTCGACCCCGACCATCCCTACGCCCGCCACTCGGCCGGCACCAACGGCGTGTCGCTGTGCCGGGCGGAGGACTACGAGGAGCTCTACGCCGGCATCCCCCTCGGCGACGTGTCGGTGTCGCATTCGCTGCCGGCGGCCGTCGCCATTGCCGGCCTGTACCTCGCCGCCCGCCGGCAGGGCGTCGACCCGGGCCGGCTGCGGGGTTCGGGCTCGTTGCCGGCTCGCCGGCCAGCGCTCATCGCCGGCATTTGCGGACGGGCACCGCGGACCGGCGTTCCTCCGCAACAGGGGGTGTTGCACAGGAACGCCGAAGCGTCGTGGCTCCGACCGTATACCGCGACCCGTTGCGCCCAACGGGGTGTTCACGGCCGTCGATGTCCACCGACCGCAACGGGTTGCGGTACCCGGTGTGTGAATCGTTCCTCAGCCGACCAGGGCGGCGTCGTCGCCGGCGCGCAGGGTGCCCGGGGTCTCGACATCGCTCCACATGCCGAAGGTCCCCTGATGGTGGCGGGACAGGGCGCGGTAGACGTCGAGGTCGCGGTCGAGGCCGGGCTGGGGTCGCGTGACCATGGTGCAGCGGATGCACGGAACGCCGATGCCGATGGTGGCCTCGCCGATGCGGAGGGCCCGTCCGGACCAGGTGTCCTCGAGCCAGTCGCTGCCCTCGGCGTGGAGGACCAGGTTGGGGCGGAACCGGCGCACGTCCCAGGCGCCGTCGGGGTGCAGCGCCCGGCCGGCGCGCAGCGAGGCGGTGGTGAGCACGAGGAGCGGGCGGGCATCGACGAAGCGGCCCGGTGGCATGGTCCACTCGACGGCGGCGCTGGTGTCGTCGGTGGCGTCGGCGAAATACTCGGCGGTCTCCCCCGGACGCCCGGCGGCTCTGACGAGGCTCACGGGGCGCTCCAGCCAGGCGGACAGCGCCTCGTCGGTGCCGGGCCCGACACCCGCACACACGGTGCCGTCGGGCAGGCTGATCTCGGGGCGGCCCGATTCGTCGAGGCGTGACCGGGCGAGCAGCAGCGGCGGCTCCCGGCGGGCGGTGAGAATCTTGCCGGTCGCCTCGTCGCGGATGCCCCAGGCCCGGTCGCCGGCCAGGCCGTCCCGTTCGAGGACGGCCGTGTCGAGACGCTCACCCCGGAGCGACTTGACCGGGTGCCGCCAGAGCTCGAGCAGTCGGAGCTCGCTCACGGCGGCGAGGGGTTCCCTGGGCCCCACGAAACGATCGGCTCTCCTATCGGCACCCGACCATTCTGTCGCGGCCGCGGACTTCCCGACCTACGAGGTCGGGTCACGGTGCGGCGTTGGCGGCGAGCCGGTCGAGGAGCCGCTGCAGCTGGGCGAGCTCCCGGTCGCTGAAGCCGGCGCGCAGTTGCCGGTCGAAGGTGACGACCTCCTGCAGCAACGTGTTGAACAGTGTCTCGCCGCCATCGGTCAGCTCGACCACGTGGACGCGCCGGTTGGTGGGGTCGCGGCGGCGGGTGACGAGCCCGGCGGTTTCAAGTCGGTTCAGGTGGTGGGTGAGGGTGGCGCTTTCGATGCCGACGGCTTCGGCGATCTGCCGTTGGTTGCCGTGCCCCTGGCTTTTGAGGGATACGAGAATGAGCCAGACGGGCAGTGACCCGCCTGCTTCGGCGAGGGCGGCGTCGAAGGCCCGGCTGACGGTTCTGGCCACGCGGGCCAGGGCGAGGCCGACCGGTTCGCGCTCAGGCCCCGCCACGGCCGACCCCCTCGGGAGCCGAGGCGGCCACGGCGGCGGCCATCACGACCGGTTGCCGGAGAGGTGCCAGCGCACGACCCGGAACCCGGAGTCGACGGCCCGGCGCAACATGGCCGTATCGATCCCGCCGTCGCCGGCGACGAACGGCACGAACGACGCCAGCCGGGGGTTGCGCTGGACCATGATCCCCAGGAGCCGCTCCACCTCGCCGGGGTCGGCCACCAGCTCGGGGCGGGCGCTGACGCGCCGGCCGGCCAGCCGCAGCTCGACCGGCTGACCCTCGCTCAGGTTTCGGGTCCAGCGCCCCCCGCCGGGGGTGAGCAGTGTGTCCCCGTGGCGGATGTAGCTGACCGGCTGGTGGTAGTGGCGGCCGGTGCGCCGGCCGATGTGGGTCACCATCATCAGCTGCCGGCTGAGCGGGGTCGCAACCGGAAGGCCGAGGAACACTTTCATGGGCACGTTGGCCATCTTCATCAGCCGAGCCCGCCGGCGCATCGCCTCCTGGGTCGGTCCCATCGGGGTGGTCATGTCTCCGCCTCCATCCTGTCGTCGCTACGGCACGGCAAATATTAGATATCTAATGATTAGATGTCAAGTAGTTGTCCATTGTGAGTTCTCGCTGAGCCGGCGCAGATGACGGTCGTACCCGGTCGGTACGATGGGAGCATCGAGGACGGCGCCATGCCGAGCATCGTCCGGTGGTACCGACCATGCTGAGGGTCTCCGCCCCGGAGCAAAGCGGCCCGGCATCGCCCGAAAAGCTGCTCAAGTCCGACATAGCTGCCGGGGATACCGAGGAGAACGAGGCGGTGACCGGGAAGGTCTCGGCGACGAAGGAGGCACCCGTGGCTCAGCAGACGACCGGCATCCAGCAGTTCACCTGCATCGTGGCGACGACCGGTCGCGAAGGCGGCGACGGCATCACCATGGTGACGGTCGGGGCGTCGGACTACGCCGCCGCCTCCAGCGCCGCCCGCGAGGCCGTCGCGGCCCGCTTCGGCTGCGCCTGCGTGCTTCTCGATTTCGAACCGGCGGCCGGGTAGCGGGCGGTCCTACGAGGTGGGCCAGCCGGGCAGGCCCGGCTCCGGCTCCACGCCGAGGGAGTTCAGGAGCCCCGAGACCATCCGGTAGAAGCCGCCCAGCGCCACGAGCTCAACGAGTTCGGCCTCGTTCCACCGTTGGCGGAGCGCGGCGAAGGTGGCGTCGCTGACGCAGTCGTCGGCGCAGAGCTCGTCGGCCATGGCGATCAGCGCCCGGTCGTCGTCGCTCCAGGGTCCGAGGGCCCGGACCGTGGTCAGGGCGGCGATCTCGGCCCCGGTGAGCCCGGCGTCCCGGCCGATGAGCGTGTGCTGGCCGAACTCGTAGACCGAACCGCAGTTCCAGCCCACCCGGAGGATGACGATCTCCCGCTCCCGAGCCGGCAGCAGGCCACCGGCCAGGAACGCACCGCCGAGAACGTTGAACCGCTTGAGCAGCCCGGGGTGGTGTGCGAGGGTCCGGAAGATGTTGAGCGCCTTCCCGTCCTTCACGATCGTCTTCTCGAGCGTTTCGGCCAGATCGGCCCCGACCGCATCATCAGCTGGGTCGATCACCGACAACCTCGGCGCAACCGGGCGAGGGATGTGCATGGGGCGGCAATGTACTCGCCGCCCGGCACGACCCAGGGCGTGTCGGGACCCTGGACTCGTGGGCGGGCTGTAGCATCCGGCTCCCTATCCCGCTGAGATACGGGGGGCCGTGCGATGTCAGACGTACTCGACCGCTACCGCATGCTGGCCGACGATTTCGGGGCCCGCGTCAACGCCGTGCCCGAGGGGGCCTGGGACAACCAGTCGCCCTGCGCCGAATGGAAGGCCCGGGACATCGTGGGCCATGTGACGAACAACGCCCGCCGGATCACCGCCCTGGCCAAGGGCCAGGAGCCGCCGGAGCCCGTCGCCGGTGAGGACCCCGTCGCCGCCTGGGCGCACACGCGGGCGATGATGGAGGCCGTCCTGGCCGACCCGGACACGTCGAGCGCCAACGTCCCCGGTCCGATGGGCCCGATGCCGTTCGAGACGCTCGTCGGGCGGTTCGTCTGCATGGACATTCTCGTCCACACCTGGGATCTCGCCCGGAGCACCGGCCTCGACGAGACCATCAACGCCGAGGCTGCGGCCGCCGCCTACAAGGGACTGCAGCCGATGGACGCCATGATCCGCAGGCCCGGCGTCTTCGGCCCCAAGGTCGACTGCCCCGAAGACGCCGACGTCCAGACCCAGCTCCTGACCTTCCTCGGCCGCCAGGTCTGATCCCCGTATCAGCCGAGGGCGGTCATCCGAGTGGTGCCGCTCGCAGGGCCGAGCCGATCGTGGGATGGACACTGAACACGCGGGCCAGGCCGGTCACCTTCAGGATTCGCAGAAAGCGGCCCTGCGTGCAGACAAGGGCGAGGTCTCCGTGCTCGGCGCGCAGCCGCTTCAGACCGCCGACGAGCACTCCCAATCCCGTTGAGTCGAGGAACGTCGCCCCATCGATGTCGATGACGACGTGCCGGCAGCCGTCTTCGATCAGCGTGATGAGCTGGCGGCGGAGCTGCGGCGCACTCGACAGGTCCAGTTCCCCGGCGACGACCACCACGACCTGGCCGTTTCGGCGCATGACCTCGAACGTCAGGTCCACGATTCCCTCCTTCGGAGAGCCCGCCCTCTTCCCTCATTCGACCACGGACCCGGAGGCACCTCCCGGATTTGCCGCTGCTCCGGGGAATGAAGCACTCCCCGAACTGTTAGATAAACTAAGTATCGGCGGACGGGCTGCGGCGCGGCAGAACGGAGACGAGGACGTGACGAAGGTGAAGGCGCTCTCCGCCCGCACCTTCTCGTCCCTCCACAACCGCAACTTCCGGCTCTACATGATCGGCCAGGCGATCTCCCTGTCGGGGACATGGATGCAGACGGTGGCCCAGGCCTGGCTCGTCCTCAAGCTGACCGACTCGGGCACCGCCCTCGGGCTGGTGACCGCCCTCCAGTTCCTGCCGGTGCTCTTTCTCGGGCCGTGGGGCGGCGTGATCGCCGACCGGCTGCCGAAGCGGCGGGTGCTCTACGCCACCCAGGCGGCGTCGGGCGTGCTGGCGGTGATCCTCGGCGTGCTGGTGGCCACCGGTGCCGTCGAACTGTGGATGGTCTACGCCCTGGCCGGAGCGCTCGGGGTCGTGGCCGCCTTCGACAACCCCACCCGGCAGGTCTTCGTCCTCGAGATGGCCGGTGAGGCGGAGCTGACCAACGCCGTCACGCTCAACTCCGTCATGGTGAACCTGGCCCGGGTGGTCGGGCCGGCCCTGGCCGGCGCGCTGATCGCCGGCGTCGGCCTGGCCGTGTGCTTCCTGCTCAACGGCGCCTCCTACATCGCCGTCCTCGTCGCCCTGGCCATGATGCGGGCCGGCGAGCTCCACGTCGCCCGGCCGGCGCCCCGGGCCCGGGGCCAGCTGCGGGCCGGGCTGCGCTACGTGTGGTCGACCCCGGCCCTGCGGGACACGCTGATCATGATGGCCGTGGTCGGCACCCTGGCCTACGAGTTCCAGGTCAGCCTGCCGCTGCTGGCCCGCTTCACGTTCCACGGCGACTCCGGCACATACGCCAGCATGTCGTCGGTGATGGGGGCGGGGGCGGTGGCCGGCGGGCTGTGGACGGCGGGCCGCCGCGCCGGCCGGCTCTCCACCCTCGGCTGGTCGTCGGTCGTCTTCGGGGCCGTGATCCTGGCCTCGGCGGTGGCGCCGGGCCTCGGCGCCGAGCTGGCCGCGCTGGTGGCGGTGGGGGCGGCGTCGATCACGTTCCTGGCGCTGGGCAACACCATGCTCCAGCTCGAAGCGGAGCCCGAGATGCGGGGCCGGGTCATGGCGCTGTGGTCGGTGGCCTTCCTCGGGTCGACCCCGGTCGGCGGGCCGATCATCGGCGTCATCGGCCAGCACGTCGGGGCCCGTTGGGGCCTGGCCGTGGGCGGGCTGGCGGCCGTGGCGGCCGGCGCCTACGGCCTCGTCGTTCTCCGCCTCGCCGTCCGCCGGCCGGCGGCGCCCGAACCGGCGGCGGTCGTCGTGTCGGTCACCGGCGACTGCCCGCCCGACGCCCTCGTGGCGCAGGCGGGGACCGACGGCCCGCCCGGCGCCCTGCTCCTCGGGACCGCCACCGACGGCTGACCAACCGGCTCAGGCCGTCGCGTCCGGACAGCCGAGCCGGTCGCGGAGCCA
>JAICYE010000157.1 GCA_025934385.1 Acidimicrobiia bacterium
CTCGACCGGGGTGACGCCGCAGCTGATGAGGTGGCCGAGCCGGGGGCCCTGGGCGTAGAGGCGGCGGAGGAAGGCGGAACAGGTGCCGGGGGCGACACGGGCCGTCCACGTCTCGTCGAAGCCGAGGGAGTCGGGGCTCACCCGGTCGGTGAGGAATTCGATGAGGTCGGCGAAGTCGCGGACCGGGAAGCCGGCGCCGGCCGGTCGGGGCTCCCGCTTCTGCTCCAGAACCCGGGACATCACGAACGAGGTGGTCGGATCGGGCGGGCAGAGGACGACCGCCCCCGGCTCGGCCTCCAGCGGCCAGGCCCACCGGGCCAGCTGGGTTCTCACGCGCTGCTCGACGAAGGCGACCTGCGTGTTGGCGTCTTCGTCTTCGGCGAAGCAGAACCGCAGCAGGCCCTGGGCGATGAAGGCCGCCGGCGGCCAGCCGAAGACCGTGACGTGGCCGGACGGGCGGGACGTCACATCGCCGATGACCGACCCGTCGCGGATGTCCGCCGCCCGGGGCGTGTAGAGCTCGACATCGGTGAAGGGCCCCGGCTGCTCGACGCCCAGGGCCGCCCAGCCGGCGGCGGCCTCGGGCCGGGCGGCGAACTTGCCGTTGGCCCGGTCGAGGTGCAGCAGGTCCTCGCCCTTGACGGAGAACACCAGCGCCCGGGTCTGCGGGGCCCGTGGGCCGAGCATGGCCCGCCCCTGCGGGGTCTCGAACAGCATGTAGAGCAGGAAGAGCGCGTAGGTCGTCTTCGTGGCAACGCCGGAGATACCGGAGATCGAGACGTGACCGCCCTTTTCGCCGTTGAGGAAGGCGAAATCGATGGCGATCGGCTCACCCCCCTGGTCGAGGCCGACCGCAAGGGGCTGGTCCATCTGGTCGAGGAAGAGCGCGGCGTCGCGGTCGGCGCCCACGGCCTTCGTCACGGCCGCTCCGGGCGCCGGAGGCAGCCACAGCTCCGGAACGGTTCGCAGGACCTGGATCTCGACCCGTCGGGTCGTGATGCCGGGCATCGTCATCGCCTGGGTGATGCGGCCGGTGTCGGACGGCAGCTCTGCTCCCTCGATCTGGCCCGTGCCCTCGACGACGATGCCGTAATGGGCCAGGTCGGACCCGTCCGGCAGCGTCTGGTGGAGGGCGACCAGGTCGTCGAGTTGGACGACGGCGTCGTCGGCCAGCACGACGTGAAAACGCCGGGTCGTGGCCGGGACGGAGCCGTCGACCAGGCCGGCGACGGGAGCAGTGGCATGATCCATGGGAGAAGCCTCCTTCCGACGTCAGGCGGCGATGCCGGCGGTGCCGATGAGGGCGGCGACCGCCTCGCGCACCGCCCGGGTGGCGAGACCGGGGTGGCCGAGCAGGTGGCGGAGGTGCGTCTCGAGCGCGCCGATGGGCTGCAGGTTCTGCGGGGCGCGGGGGTCGCGGTGGGGCACGCCGGCGAAGCGGGGGAGGACGCCGGTGACCCGATCGGCGACATCGATGGCCGCCGCCAGCCCGCTGGACTGCGGAATTTCGATCCGCACGATTCCGGCCCAGGGACTCGACGTCGGGCTGCGGGGGGTGAGCCGGAGGTAGGCCGAGTACCGGTCGTCGCCGAGGCGGAACAGCGACGTCCGTTCGCCGGCTCCGAGCTCGGGGATCCGGCGGTGGTGTTCCGGCGCCAACTTGGCGCTGTGGTGTGTCTTGACGTAACCGACGACCGGCAGGTCGCGGCTGCGCACGTAGTACAGCGGCCCGTCCACCAGGGTCAGGAACCCTTGGCGCGACAGCTCTTCCGACAGCTCTGCCTCGGCGATGCGCATCCGCTTCTGGAGGTCTTCGAGCGGTGCGTCCGGATGCGGATCATCGATCGAGGCGGAGTGCCAGTGCCAGCCGCCCGGCACATCGGGCAACGCCGTCTCGAGCCCCGAACCGAAGATCGCCAGGCGCTGGAGCCGCGCGTCGCCGTACTCCGGACGGGTCGTGCCGTCGGCCACGACGCAGCCGCAGGCGTGACCTCCGGCCACGCCACGGGCACCGGCGCCGGTGGACGGATCGTCGAGCCACAACGACGCCTCACCCCGGCGGACGCCGTCGACGAACGCCACCGCCCCGTCGCCTTCCCGCGCTGGGCGGCCACGATGGCAGCGGAGCTCGTCACCGTCTTCCACCAGGACCGCCGTGGCCGCCCCAGGGTCGTCGGGCAGGACGAGGTAAGGAGAGCCGTAGGTTGCCCCCCAGTCCTCGACGAACACGTTCATGGCCGCTGTCCCATGCGCCCACAGGGTACGCCGGGCCTGTGACAACGAGGCTGGGCGCGACTGCCCGGTGGCCGGAGGCTTTACGGCAGGATCAGGTGGAAGTCGCCGAACTCGTGGCCGTGGTAGCCGAGGGCGTGGGCGGTGGCGTAGCTCCGCTCGATCATCTCCTGACCGGCCACGGCGGCGATCAGCTCGAGGTGGGACGCCTCGGGCTCGTGCCAGCCGGTGATCAGGCCGTCGACGGCCCGGACGCCACGGGCGGGGGTGACGACCAACTCGGTCCAGCCCTCGCCGGGGTGCACGACGCCGTCGTCGTCGGCCACGGTCTCGAGCGCCCGGACGGCGGTCGTCCCCACGGCGATCACCCGGCGGCCGGCGCTCCGGGCGGCGTTCACGAGGGCGGCGCTCCCGCCCGGTACCCGGTACCGCTCCGGCTGGGGCGCCTCGCCGGCCTCCGGCGACGACACGCCGCAGTGGAGGACCAGGGGGGCGAAGACGACGCCCGCCGCCACCAGCTTCGTCACCAGCTCGGCGGTGAAGCCCCGGGCGGCCGACGGCATCTCGGCGCTGCCGGGCTCGGTGGCGAACACCGTCTGGTAGGCGTCGACGGGCCACGGCTCGGCCGGTTCGGCGTAGCGGATGGGGCGGCCGTGATCGGCCAGCCAGGCCGTCAGATCACCGGAGCCTGGGACGTCGAGCCGGGCGACCCACAGCCGATTCGGCCCCTCGCTCGGGACGGGCGGCCAAGGGGACAGGAGCTCCGCCCGTCCGCCGCCGGCGAGCCGGATCGCTCCCGGCCGGCCGTCGGGGAACGGGCCGCTGCCGTGGCCGGTGGCCGTCCGCAGCTCGACCAGCCGGAGCCCGCCGGGCAGCTCCGTCCCGAGATGGAGCAGCAGCGCTCCCGGGCCCCCGGCACCGCGCCGGCCGAAGGCCGCACCGTCGACCGGCACCGCCGCCGGCAGCGTGGCCGATGTGTTGACGACGAGCACGTCGCCGGCCGCGACGAATTCGCCCAGGGCGGCGAACGTCGTGTCGAGGGCCGACGACGGCGTGACGACGAGGAGGCGGGCGGCGTCCCGCCGGCGGCCGGACGCTTCGACCGGACCGGGAGCCGGCGGCAGCCCGACCAGGGTGTGGACGGCGCCCCTCATCGGACGGCCTCGGCCGGAGTGACCAGCGCCCGGGCCTGATACCGGCCGCTCGGCAGGCGGCCGGTGAGGATCTCCCGCAGGCCGGGGACGCTGGCCTCGGGCGGCGGCCGGTCCGAGATGTCCTCGCCGGGGAAGGCCTCCTGGTGCATGCGGGTGTTCATGTCGCCGGGGTCGACGGCATAGACGGAGAGCTCGGGGTGCTCCACGGCCAGCACTGCGGCCATCTGGTCCAGCGCCGCCTTGGCCGAGCCGTAGCCGCCCCAGCCCTCGTAGGCCTCGACCGAGGCGTCCGACGTCACGAAGACGACCCGGCCGCCCGGCCGCAGGTGGGGAAGGAGCAGCTGCGTGAGGCGCAGCGGAGCGAAGACGTTGACGGCGTAGACGGCCCGGAGGGCGTCGAGCGGATAGGCGTCGAGCGCGGCTTCTCGCACCTCAGCCTCACCGGCCGCCCCCGCCGAACCTTCCGGCCGGGCTCGGATCCGGCGCTCGGGCGACGGCCCGAGGCGGCTGGCGTTATGGACGACGGCGTCCAGCCCACCGAGCTCGGCCACCGCCCGGCGCAGGGCCAGGCGGTGCTCCTCGCTGGCCACGTCGCCGGCCACGGCGATAACGGAGGACGGGACCAGCTCGGCCACGACGGCGTCGAGGTCGGCGGCCGTCCGGGCGTCGATCAGAAGCTTCCAGCCGCCGTCGGCCACGAGGCTGCGGGCCAGGGCCAGCCCGAGCCCCCGGGACGCTCCGGTGATGAGGGCAGTTCGTCTGTCTGTCATGCCCTCGACGGTACGGATCGGCCCGTCACGGCACATCGGGCGCAGGACCGGTTCCGACCGGGACGATCGCCTAGGTCCGAGGGCGGAGAATCGGAACGGAAGAGGTCAGCGCAGGCTCTCGAGGCCCGACCACAGGTCGAGCAGCAGGCCGCCCTTGGTGGCGGCGGCGTCGAGCAGCGGCTGGCCGCCCGCCTTGACCCGGCCGGCGGTGGCGACGTCGGCGAGGGCGGAGACCTTGGACGGCTCGCCGTCGATGGACAGGGCCACGACCGTGTCGACGAGGTCCAGGGCAGCCAGGATCTCGGCCGAGTCGAACAGGCCCTGGTCCCGCCTGAGGAGCTCCTCCACGATGGCGTTGGCCTCGTAGTTGGCGGCGGTGGCGATGTCGACGGTGGTCGTGGTCTCCATGGCAGGTCCCCTCTCGAAGCGCTCTCTCCGTTGCGCTGGAGGTATCGGCACCCCGACCGGAAGACTTGAGAGGTTTGTCCGAATTTCTCGCAGAGCCTCAGCCGGAGGTCTCGGCGTCCCGCAGCCCGGCGAGGATGGCCACCATCTGGGCCCGGTCGATCGTGCGCCGGAGCGGGGGGAGCGTGGCCAGCAGGGTCTGCCGGTAGCCCTTGGTGGCCAGGCGGCGGTCGAAAACTGCGACGACACCGGAGTCGGTGGTGGTGCGGATGAGCCGGCCGGCGCCCTGGGCCAGCAGCGTGGCCGCCGCCGGCAGGTCGACGGCAACGAAGTCGTTCTCCCGCCGGGCGGTGGCGGCGGCCCGGCGGGCGGCGACCAGCGGGTCGGTGGGGCGGGGGAAGGGGATGCGGTCGATGGCCACCAGGCGGCAGAGGTGGCCGGGGAGGTCGACGCCCTGCCAGAACCCCTGGGTGGCGAACAGCGCCGAGCCGGGCCCGCCCCGGAAGCGGGCCAGCAGCTCGGGCCGGGGCAGCCGGTCCTGGACGAGGACCTCGTAGCCGCCGCGGGCGGCCAGCGCGTCGGCGGTGCGCTCCATGGCCGCCCGGGACGTGAACAGCGCCAGCGTCCGCCCCCCGGCGGCGACGATCAGCTCGTGGAGTTCGTCGGCCATGGCCCCGGCAAAGCCGGAGTCGTTGGGCTCGGGGAGGTGCTTGGCGACGTAGAGCCAGCCCTGGCGGGCGTGGTCGAACGGGCTCGGCACGGTCAGGGCGCGGTGGACGGGCGGGCTCGGCTCCACGTCCGGGGCGCCGGGCCCGCCGTCGTCATCGTGCTCACCGTCGGCGTCGGCCGGGGGCGGGAGCGTGAGGCCCAGGCGGCGGGCGAGCAGGTCGAAGCGGCCGCCGGTGGCCAGCGTGGCGCTGGTGGCGATGACGGTCACGTCCGGGTAGAGGCGGGCGGCCAGGGTCGGGCCGACGTCGACCGTCGCCTGGTGCAGCTCGGGGCGGCCCCGGTTCGACTCCACCCAGGCCACGGAGTTCGGCGGCGGGTCGAGGAGCAACGAGACGTCCTCGGCCAGGCCGTCGAGCAGCCGGGCGGCCTGGGCCGCCTTGGCCCGGGCCACGTCGCCGGTCGATCCACCGGAGCCGCCCAGCAGCCCGAGCTCCGACTTCCGCAGCGTGCCGTGCACCTCCCGGGCCAGCGTCGCCACCGTGGCCAGCGCCGAGGCCAGTTCCCGCACCTGCGGTGCGGCGTCGTCCTGATGGCGGTCGGCGGCGGACGGGCCCGCGCCGGGGGAGCCGGCGAGGTCGACCCGGGCCGCCTCGGCCGGGAGGCCCAGC
>JAICYE010000156.1 GCA_025934385.1 Acidimicrobiia bacterium
AGGGGTTCGACATCCCGCCGGCCCGCTCCCCCGACGACCTGCCGCCGGACGGGCCGCTGTGGACGCCGGCGCCGCGCCCGAAGGCCTCGACGCCGCCGGCGTCGCCGACCACCACCCGGGGGCCGTCGAACCCGCCTCCGGCGCAGACCGCCCCTCCGGGCGGGCGGGACGCGCCGCCGTCCTCCTCGACGACCACGACGTCCCCGCCGCCCTCCCGGTCGCCGTCCCGGCCGCCGCCCGGTCCGCCCGGCCGCCCCCTGCCGGTGCCGATCCCGGGCGACTGAGGGGCTCCTCCTCCCGGCGTCGGGGCCTCGGGCCGAATCGCGCCGCATGCCCTTTCCACAAGGGCGCGGGCGCCCGGCCGCCGAATTGAGAGGGGATGGATAGCCGGGGGACGCACATCGAACTCACCGACGGCGGGCGCCGGTCCGGATCGGCCGGGGCGGTCGACGCCACGACCGCCCGTGGCCTGGCGGCCATCGTCCGCCGGGCCCGGGGGTGGGTCTGCGACGTGCGGGGCGTGGCCCTCGACGACCAGTCGGGCACGCTCCACGTCCCGTTGCTGGAGAAGGTCGACCGGCGGTCGCCTTCGGCCCGGGTCGCCGCCGGCGAGCTGATGGTGCGCCGGGTCGAGGAGTTCGCCATCGACGGCCCGGCCCGCACCCGGTGGTTCGAGCTCGGGCGGCTGGCCTACGACCGGGCCACCCGCCGGCTCACGATCGGTCCCGACGGGCGCAGCCAGTTCTCCCTCACCGTCGAAGCGCTCGACGTCACCCTGCGGATCCGGCCGCAGACCCGCCCTCCGGCGTAAACCCGGGGCGCCGCCGGCGCCAGCCGTCCACCACCCGTTCGACCGACAGCGGCACGAGGTCGGAGGCCGGACCGGACGTGCTGTGCGAGTTCACGTAGACGATCCGTTCGTTGATGGCGGCCACCAGCCGGCGCACCTCGGCCTCGTCGGTGGCGGCGGCGATGCGGGCCTGCGCCTCGTCGAGCTCCCGGCGCAGTACGAGCAGCGGCGGCTCGATGGAGAACTTCTCCTCCCGGAGCTTCTTCCGCAGCCACCACAGCTCGTCATAGGGACGGGCGAGGTCGGCGATCGGCTGCCCCTGGCCGGGGAGGTTGTCGAACTCCCCCCGCTCGATGCTCTCCCGGATCTTCCGCTCGACCCACGACTCCCAGCTGACCTTGGGCGGCTTCCTCTCTTCGGTCATGGGGACAGAATGGCAGGTCATGACGACGCCGACGCTCGTGCTGCTGGCCGCCGGGATGGGCTCCCGCTTCGGGGGGCCGAAGCAGATCGCCCCGATCGGGCCGGGCGGCTCGGCCCTCATCGACTACGCCGCCCGCGACGCCGCCGCCGCCGGGTTCGGGCGGCTCGTCCTGATCGTCCGGGGCGAGATCATCGAGGCGGTGGAGCAGCACGTGAAGCGGCACTGGCCCGGCGACCTTCGCCCGGAGTACGTCCGCCAGGACCTCGAGCCGGCGGCGCAGGCGGCCGTCGCCGCCGGGCGGGCGAAGCCGCTGGGCACGGCCCATGCGCTGGTGGCGGCGGCGCCGGCCATCGGCGACGGGCCGTTCGGCGTGGCCAACGCCGACGACCTCTACGGGCCGTCGGCCTTCAAGCAGCTGGCCGCCCATCTGGCCGGCGGGGGCGGGCACGCCCTCGTCGCCTACCGCCTGGCCGACACGCTGCTCGGGGACCGGCCGGTCAACCGCGCCCTGTGCCGAATCGCCGCCGACGGCCGCCTGACCGGCGTCGTCGAAGGCGCCGTCCACGTCGGCGACGGCCGCCGGGGTCTCTCCTGGCGGCCCATCGGCGCGCCCGAGTCCGACGCCCGGGCCATGACCGGCGACGAGCCGGTGTCGATGAACTTCTGGGGGTTCACCCCGGCGATCGGGCCCGTCCTGCGCGACGCCTTCGCCGCCTTCGAAGCGGGAGGCGGGATCGCCGCGGGCGAGGAGCTGTTCCTGCCCACCGTCGTCGGCGGGCACCTCGGCGAACTCGACGTCACCGTCCTCGTCAGCGACGGCCGCTGCCTCGGCGTCACCCATCCCGACGACGTCCCGCTGCTCCAGGCGACGCTCACCGGCCCCGCCTGGTAAGACTGCCGGCCATGGAACGGGCCTACGGACTGGAGATCCCGCACACGCTGGAGGAGCTCTGCGACCCCCGGCACCTGGCCCTCGTGGTCTACGACATGCAGGTCGGCGTCCTCCACCAGATCGAGCGGTCGGCCGAGCTGATCGAGCGGGTCGGCGAGGTCCTCGACGCCGCCCGGACCGGCGGATTCCGGGTCGTCTTCCTCCGCCACATGTCGCTGCCCAAGGAACTCATGGGCGTCTTCGCTTTCCGCATGGCCATGGCCTGGCAGCGGGTCGAGCACGTGGCCGACCTCACGCCGTGGTTCCTGCGGGGTTCCCCGGGCTTCGAGCTCGTCCCCGAGATGGCACCCCGCCCCAGCGAAGCGGTGTTCGACAAGATCACGATGTCGGCCTTCGAGGGCACCCCGCTCGACATCGTCCTGCGGGACTGCGGGCTTTCGGCCTTCGCCATCGTCGGCGTCGCCACCGAGATCGGGATCGAGCCGACCGTCCGCCACGGCGCCGACCTGGGCTACGTCCCCGTCGTGGTCACCGACGCCTGCGGCGCCGGCGACGGGGACGCCGCCAAACGCTCGCTCGACGGCCTGGCCTTCTCCGGCGACGCCGTCCTCACCGACACCGCCAGGTTCAGCGCCCTGCTGCGCCGGCACCGGCCCGGGTCGGGCGCCTGATGGAAGCGGGCCAGCCCAGCCGGACGGCGATGATGGCCGCCACCACCCGCGGCCTGCACCGCCTGGAAGCGGCGCCCTGGGTCTTCGACGACCCGTTCGCCCTGGTGATGCTCGGGCCGGCCTGGCGAGACCTCCGGGCCGAACTGGTCGAGGCGCTCACCGAAGCCCACCTGCGGGCCACCGGCGTGATGGTGGTGGCCCGGGCCCGCTACACCGAGGAGCGGCTGGGAGCCGGGGCCTTCGACCAGTACGTCCTCCTCGGCGCCGGCCTCGACACCTTCGCCTGGCGCCGCCCCGACACCCTGGCCGGCGGCTTGCAGGTCTTCGAGGTCGACCACCCCGACAGCCAGGCCTGGAAGCGGGCCCGGGTCGCCGAGCTCGGGCTCCCGGCCCACGAGCGGCACGTGTTCGTGGCCGTCGACGTCGAGACCGACACGTTCGCCGCCGGCCTCGACCGGGCCGGCTTCGACTGGTCGGCCCGCACGCTGTTCGGCTGGCTCGGCGTCATGCCCTATCTGACCGTCCCGGCCATGGAGGCCACGCTGCGGAGCATCGCCAAGTGCGCCCCGGGGTCGGAGATCGCCCTCAGCTACCTGATCGACCGCGCCCTGATGGAGGACATCGGCCGCGACTTCCTCGACCGCTGGCGCCGGCTGGCGGCCCGCTACGGCGAGCCGCTGCAGACCGAGCTCCGGCCGGAGGAGGCGGAAGCCCTCGTGCGCCGGTGCGGGCTGGAGGTCGTCGACCACCCGACCCGGGCCGACGTGCACGCCCGCTACTTCGCCGGCCGGGCCGACGGGCTCACGCCGATCATCTGCGAGCAGTATCTGACGGCGGCCGTCCCGACCTGAGGCCCCGCCTCAGTGGTGGTGGCCGCCGTGCATGTCGCCGTGCATGTCGCCGGCCGGCGGCGGTGAACCGGCCGAGGGCGGCACCGTCGTCCCGCTGGCGTCGGGCGGCGCCGGCGTTCCGGCCGTCAGGTCGTTGGTCTCGTAGAGGCCCATGACCATGATCCCCATGGCCTCGGGGACGGGCTGCGCCGAGTCGTAGTCGGCCTCGAGGTCGAGCTTGTCACCGGCCCGCACGACGCCGAGCGTGTCCCAGGCGCAAGAGCTCATCGACTCGATCTGGCCCATGTAGGCGGGCTTGTGGCCGTAGCCGGCCCACGACGTGCAGATGTGCTGGCCGGTCGTGACATTGGTCAGGACGGTGCGGACGCCACCCGTGTGGACGTGCCCCGCCCCGGAGATGATGCGGCCGGTGCGCGTCGCCGTCCACGTCCAGTGCTTGGCCGTCGGGCCGGCCGGGACGTCGTACTCCGAGTCGCGGCAGTTGTTCTCGTCGAGCCAGAGCGGCGTGACGGCCCGGATCCCCGGCGCCGAGTCCGGCAGCCAGTTCACCTTGAAGGTGAACCACACCCGCTTGGTGGCGTCGGAGTGGTTCATGATGTGGAACACGCCGGTCACCGGGTCGTGGCCGAGGTGGTAGCCGTAGCCGTCGGGGTAGCGCTTGACGGTCCGCTCGTTGCCCGAGGCCAGGAAGCGCTCGCCGAGGCGGCCGAAGAACGTGTCGCTCCCGCAGGTGGCGTCGGCCCGGCCCGTGTTGAAAAAGACCGCGTGGTGGAGCATGAGCCCGGTATCGAGGTTGGCCGACGAGCCGTCGTCGTAGACCAGGTCGGGCTCGGCCCGGAGGATGAAGCAGTTCTCGCAGGGCTTGGCCACGTCGGGCATGAAGACGTTGGCGTGGTCGACGTCGCCGCCCTTCCCCGCCGGCGGCAGGACGAATGGCCCGTACTTCACCGTCGTCACCTCGACCCCGCCGACCGTCCCGGCTCGGGCCGGCGACGCACCGCGGACCACCACCGATCCCGGCAGCACGAGCACGAACGCCAGAATCCACCCCAGTCGTTTCATCATGGTACGGGACCGTACCCCAACGGTCGGAGCCCGGACAAGGGCCCGCGCTCGTATTGCCTCGGGGGAGGCAGGTGAAGCTCCCTAGTCGAACTCCGCCTCGGGCAGGATCCCGCCGTACTCCATGACCATGGCGCCGGGCAGCTCCTGGAGGAACAGGGCGAAGCCCTCCCGGGGCTCGCCGGTGACGGCGCTCCAGGCGTCGGCCAGGCCGGTGATGAGGTCGCGCTTGACCTCCGGCGTGCGGCCGCTGCGGATGAGCCCGACCATCCGGCCCTGGTGGACGGGCCCGTCGGCCACGAACAGGTTCCCGGGCGGCAGCTCGAAGAATGCCACGTTGACGTAGCGGGCCGGCGCCCCGGTCAGCGAGGTGTGGACCTTGGCCACCGCGGCGGCGATCTCCGCCTTCCGCCCGGCACTCGGGCTCCCCGCCGGGATGTGGAACTGGTAGTAGGGCACGGCCGACGGTAGCACCGGCCCGCCGCCCGCCCCATTTGGGCAAATCGGGCGATCCGCACCTTGTAACCCGAATGCAACAGGAATCGGCCGGTTCGCCCCCGAATCGGATAGCCATGACCGGCGGCCCCCGTCGCCGGCGTATGGCGTCCCGGCTCCGGCCCCCCGGAAGCGGAGCGGGAGGGAGGTCAGATGGTTCGACGCGCACTTCTGCCGCTGTTGGCGGTGGCGGCGGCGGCCTTCGTCGTCGCCCCCGTCAGCCAGGCGGGCGCGGCCAACCCCCCTCCGCCCAATACGGCCGGCGTCGTCGCCCACGACTCGTTCTTCAGCCCGAACCGGCTGGTGGTCCACGCCGGCGACACCGTGATCTTCGCCCGGGCGCAGGAGGACAAGCTCCCCCACGCGGTCTCGTCCGACTCCGGCCTTTTCGACGAGGACCTGACCAACCAGCAGTACGCCGGTCTCCGCTTCGTCCAGGCCGGCACCGTCCCCCACCACCGCAAGTCCTCCGGCTCCCCGGGCGGCGGCGGCATGTCGGGCGTGATCGTGGTGGAAGACGCTTCCGCCCCGCCGACCACCGCCACCACCGCCCCCGGCCAGACCACGACGACGACGACGGTGCCGGGGGCCACGACGACCACCACCGCCCCGACCCCGCCGACGACGAAGCCGCCGACGACCACGACCACCAAGCCGCCGAAGACGACCACCACGACGACGAAGCCGCCGAAGACGACGACCACGACGCAGCC
>JAICYE010000314.1 GCA_025934385.1 Acidimicrobiia bacterium
ATCTACACCCACACCGACGAGGCGCCGGCGCTGGCGACGTACTCCTTCCTGCCGATCATCCAGGCCTTCGGAGCCGCCGCCGGCGTGACCGTCGAGAGCCGCGACATCTCGCTGGCCGGGCGGATCCTGGCCCAGTTCCCCGAGCACCTCACCGCCGGGCAGCGCGTCGGCGACGCCCTGGCCGAACTCGGCGAGCTCGTCGACCGGCCCGAGGCCAACATCATCAAGCTGCCCAACATCAGTGCCTCGATCCCCCAGCTGAAAGCGGCCGTCGCCGAGCTGCAGAGGAAGGGCTACGCCCTGCCCGACTACCCCGACGAGCCGTCGACCCCTGAGGAGCGGGAACTGCAGGCGCGCTACAAGAAGGTCACCGGCAGCGCCGTCAACCCCGTTCTCCGGCAAGGGAACTCCGACCGCCGGGCCCCGGCCTCGGTCAAGAACTACGCCAAGAAGCACCCCCACAGGATGGGGCCGTGGTCGCCCGGCTCGAAGACGCACGTCGCCACCATGAGCGCCGGCGACTTCCGCTCGAACGAACGCTCGGTCACGGTGGAGGCGCCGACCGAGGTCACGCTCCGGTTCGTGGGCGCCGACGGGCAGTCGACTCCGTTGCGGGCTCCGGTCGCCCTGCAGGCCGGCGAGATCCTCGACGCCACGGTCATGAGCAGGTCGGCGCTGTGCGACTTCCTGGCCCGCCAGCTCGACGACGCCAAGGCGTCGGGCATCCTCTTCTCGCTGCACCTCAAGGCCACGATGATGAAGGTGTCGGACCCGATCATCTTCGGCCACGCCGTCGAGGTCTTCTTCGCCGACGTCTTCGACCGCTACGGCGCCACGCTGGAACGGATAGGCGCCGATCCCAACCACGGGCTCGCCAGCGTGCTGTCGGCCCTCCAGAAGCTTCCCGAGGCCGAGCGGGCCCCGATCGAATCGGCCATCCGGGCGGCGTTCGACGAGCGGCCGCCGCTGGCCATGGTCGACTCCGACCGCGGCATCACCAACCTCCACGCCCCGTCCGACATCCTCGTCGACGCCTCCATGCCGCCGATGATCCGCGACTCCGGGAAGATGTGGAACGCCGCCGGCGAGCTGGCCGACACCAAGGCCGTCATCCCCGACCACAGCTACGCCGGCGTGTACCAGGCGGTCATCGACCACTGCCGGGAGCACGGCGCCTTCGACCCCGCCACCATGGGGTCGGTCCCCAACGTGGGGCTCATGGCCCAGGCGGCCGAGGAGTACGGCTCCCACGACAAGACGTTCGAGATCGCCGCTCCCGGCCGGGTGCAGGTGGTCGACGCCGGCGGCACCGTCCTGCTGGAGCACGCCGTCGAGGGCGGCGACATCTGGCGGGCCTGCCAGACGAAGGACGCCCCGGTGCGGGACTGGGTCAAGCTGGCCGTGACCCGGGCCCGGGCCACCGGCGCACCGGCGGTCTTCTGGCTCGACCGCGACCGGGCCCATGACGCCGAGCTCATGAAGAAGCTCGACCGTTACCTCGCGGAGCACGACACCACCGGCCTGCAGATCGAGGTGCTGGCCCCGATCGACGCCGCCCGCCTGTCGGTGGAGCGCATCGCCAAGGGCGAGGACACGATCTCGGTGACGGGCAATGTCCTGCGCGATTACCTCACCGACCTGTTTCCCATCCTGGAGCTGGGGACGAGCGCCAAGATGCTCTCGATCGTGCCGCTGCTGGCCGGCGGCGGGCTGTTCGAGACCGGGGCGGGCGGGTCGGCGCCCAAGCACGTGCAGCAGTTCCTGAAGGAGAACCACCTGCGGTGGGACTCGCTCGGCGAGTTCCTGGCCCTGGCCGCCTCCTTCGAGCTTTTGGCCTCGGCCACCGGCAACACCCGGGCCCAGATCCTGGCCGACACCCTCGACCGGGCCACCGGCGAGCTGCTCGACACCGGGAAGTCGCCCTCCCGCACGTGCGGAGAGCTCGACAACCGCGGCAGCCAGTTCTACCTGACGCTGTACTGGGCCCAGGCCCTGGCCGGCCAGGATGACGACCGCGACCTCGCCGCCCGCTTCGCCCCCCTGGCCGAGCGGCTGGCGGCCGAGGCTGCGACGATCGTCGCCGAGCTCGACGCCGTCCAGGGGCAGGCGGTCGACCTCGGCGGCTACTACGTCCCCGATCCCGCCCGGGCGGAGGCGGCGATGCGGCCCAGCCCGACCTTCAACGCCGCCCTCGCCACGCTCGGCTGAACGCCGACATCGGCCGAACGGGAGGAATCTGCCCACTCCCGTCGAATCACTCGCTGGGGCGCTGGTATCCGAATTTCGGTGACGTCGCAGTGGCGATGCCGCCGAGTCGCCGGCGTGGTGGCCGGTGGGTGAAGAAAGGGAGAACCTTGTCCAAGAAGACGCAACGGCGTGCCGCCGTCGCCGCCCTGAGCTTTGCGCTCGGAGCGGCCGGCGCCATTCCCGCTTTCGCGGCGCAGTCGGACTCCTCTCCGGCTGACGCCAACGCAATCTCGAGCCTGGGCGACACGCTCAGCAGTCTGCCCTTCGTTAGCTTCCTGCCCGGCCAGGACGTCAGCAACGACGCCAACGACGCCGTCAACACGGTCAACGACACGGTTGGCGGCGCCACAGGTGGCGTCGGCGGCCTGCTCAGCGGCCTGCCCGTTGTCGGTGGTCTGCTGAGCGGCGGTGTCGGCGGTCTCGTCAGCAACCTGCCCGTCGTCGGTGGCCTCGCCGGCGGCGCCGGCGGCGCCGTTGGCGGCCTGGCCGGCAGCCTGCCCGTGGTTGGCCCGCTGGTCTCCAGCCTGCCCGTCGTCGGCGGCATCGTCGGCGGCACCGCCAGCACGTCGGACGCCCTCGGTTCGGTTACCGGCCTCGCCGGTGGCGTGACCGGTATGGCTGACGGCCTTCCGCTGGTCGGTGGGATCGTGGCCAGCCTTCCGATCGTCGGCGACGGCAGCCTGGCTGCCGGCGGCCTTCCGGTGGTCGGCCCGATCGTGGCCGGCCTGCCGGTCGTCGGCGGCCTCGGCGGTCTGCTCGGCGGTGGCGGGCTGCTCGGCGGCATCCTGTAAGTTCCGGCGCTAGAGATCACCGGCCCGCTGGGCGGCCGGTAACGCACGACACCCGCGCTCCGGCCATCCCGCTGGCCGGTGCGGTGCCCAGCCTGTGCAGTGCAGTGCAATGAAAACGCAGTGCAGTGACGAAAGAACCCGCAGGCCATCCCGCTGGTGGCCTGCGGTTCTTTTTTGCCCGAACAATTCCCGCCGTCGGATTCGCGCGGAGAGAGGTGAAAGCCCACTTTCAGTCGAATTGTCAAGGGAGCGCACCTGAGCTTCCGCCATTGGCCCCGTGGCGGAAGCCCAAGGGCCCTCATTTCGGTAGGACGGAAAAGTGAAACGAACAGCGGCAAGGAGGCTGCGGTGTCATCGACGGTAGGACGGGTAGGAGCGGCAGGACTCGCCCTCGGTCTGTGCCTCGGCGCAGCGAGCGCCCTTCCGGCTCTCGCCGACACCCCGGCTCCGGTGCCGGCGGTCAACGGCGTGCTGGGAGCGGTCGACGGTGGGCTGCTCGGTGGTCTGGTGGGCGGCCTGCTCACCGGTCAGGGAGGAGTGTTCGGGTCCGACGGCGGCGTGCTGGCCGGCTCGAACTCGATGGGGGACGTCGTCAGCGGCCTGGCCGGCGGCGGCGGTGACGGCCTGCTCGGCGGTCTCGGCGCCCTGAGCGCCGTGGGCGACGCGCTGGCCACCCCCCAGATCGGCGGGGAAGGCAGCTTCGCCGGCCCGTCCGTCGGCGGCGGCCCTGTCGGGGGCGTCGTCAGCGGCGTGGCCGGCGGTGTCCTCGGCGGCCTGCTGGGCGGCGGCGGAGGCCTTCTCGGCGGGATTCTGTAAGACAGCTTGCGCTTGCTCCGGCTGCCGGCC
>JAICYE010000297.1 GCA_025934385.1 Acidimicrobiia bacterium
ACTCATGCGGCTTCGACCTCCGTTGCTCCATCACGCGGAGTCGCCGCGGGAGTGCCCCACAGCCCGCACCGGAGGATCTGCGCCTGGCCGGTACTCATGCGGCTTCGACCTCCGTAGCTCCATCACGCGGAGTCGCCGCGGGAGTGCTCCACAGCCCGCACCGGAGGATCTGCGCCTGGCCGGTACTCATGAGTCGACCATCGTTCCGACGCCCTCCCGGGTGAAGAACTCGAGCAGCAGCGCGTGCGGCAGGCGCCCGTCGAGAATGTGCGCGCGCCGCACGCCGTTGCGCAGCGCGGACACGCACGACTCGAGCTTGGGGATCATGCCTTCCGACGCCTTGCCGTCGACGACCAGCTTCTCCAGGCCATCGACGTCGATGCGCGAGATCAGCGACGCCTCGTCGGGCCAGTCGGCGTACACACCGGCGACGTCGGTGAGGTAGACGAGCTTCTCGGCCCCGAGCGCCTCGGCGATCGCACCGGCCACGGTGTCGGCGTTGATGTTGTAGGCCTGGCCCTCGCCGTCGACGCCGATGCTGGCCACCACCGGGATGAACTCCTCGGACAGCTGCCGTTCCAGCACGCTGGTGTTGATGCGGCTCACGTCGCCGACGAAGCCGAGGCGGGGGTCGCGCTGGTGGACGGTGATGAGGCCGGCGTCCTCACCGGACAGGCCGACGGCGTAGGGGCCGTGGCGGTTGATGGCCCCGACCACCTCCCGGTTGACCTTGCCGAGCAGCGCCATGCGGACGATGTCGACGGTCTCCTCGTCGGTCACCCGCAGGCCGTCGACGAACACCGGCTCCTTGCCGAGGCGGCGCATGAGGTCGGAGATCTGGGGGCCGCCGCCGTGGACGACGACGGGGTCCATGCCGACGAGCCGCATGAGGACGACGTCCTGGGCGAACAGCTCGAGGTCGCTCATGGCGTTGCCGCCGTACTTGACGACGATCGTCTTGCCCGAGAACTCCCGGATGTAGGGCAGCGCCTCGGCCAGGATGGCCGCCTTGGCCTCGGCGCCGATGTCGAGGAGGGCCTCGACGACGGGAGCGGCTCGCCCCTCACCGACCTCGGGCCGGCCGCCTGCCACCATCACCTCGCCGGCCCGGGTCGGTTCGGCGCTCGTCACGACGTCCTCATGTTCTCGTCGATGTAGCCGGGGGTGAGGTCGACGGTCGTCACGGTGGCTTCGCCGTTGCCGAGGCGGAGGTCGGCCACGACCTCGATCTCCTTCTGCTGCATGGACTTGGCCAGAGCCTCGGGGTCGAAGCCCCGGGCGGCAGCCACTCCGCCGACGCAGACGGTGAAGCCGTTGTAGGCGATGTCGACCCGGTCGGGGTCGAGGAAGGCGCCGCTGGCCCCGAGCTCCGACAGGATGCGGCCCCAATAGGGGTCGCCGCCGAACAGCGAGCACTTCACCAGCTGGCTCTGGGCCACGGCCCGGGCCGCCCGGAGGGCTTCGGCGTGGGACCGGGCGCCCTTCACCGTCAGGCGGACGAACTTCGTGGCGCCCTCGGCGTCGCGGGCCATCTGGTCGGAGAGGCTGGCGCACACCACGGTCAGGGCGTCGGCCAGCCCGTGGGCCTCCGGCGTGCCCGACTCGATCGGCACATTGCCGGCCGCGCCACCGGCCAGCACCAGCACGGTGTCGTTGGTGGAGCGCGAGCCGTCCGTCGTCATGAGGTTGAACGAGGCGTCGACCGCCAGCGTGAGTGCCGACTGCAGCGCTTTCGCCTCGACCGCCGCATCGGTCGTGATCACGCACAACATCGTGGCCATGGCCGGCGACAGCATGGCCGCCCCCTTGGCCATCCCGCCCACGGTGAGGGTGGTGCCACCGGCCTCGAAAGCGGTGAAGGCCTGCTTGGCCACGGTGTCGGTGGTCATGATGGCCCGGGCCGCCGAGTGGCCCGCCTCGAGACTGCCGGACAGGGCGGCGGCCGCCGCCGGGATCCCGGTGGTGAACGGCCCGATCGGCATCGGGATGCCGATGAGGCCGGTCGAGCAGACGAGCACGTGGCCCGGCTCGCAGCCGAGGGCGCCGGCGGCGAGGGCGGCGGTCTCCTCGGCCACCAGCAGGCCGGGCTCACCGGTGGCGGCGTTGGCGTTGCCCGAGTTGAGGACGACGGCCGCCGCCCGGCCCTCGCCGGCCAGGTGGCGCCGACTCAGGCGGACGGGCGCGGCGGCGACGAGGTTGGTCGTGAAGACGCCGGCGGCGGTGACCGGCCGGTGGTCGGCGGTAGCCACCAGCGCCAGGTCGGGGGCGCCCGACGCCTTGATGCCGGCGGCGACGCCGGCGGCCACGAACCCCGAGGCGGCGGTCACCGACATCTACGGCACCAACCCGACGGTCGGCAGACCGAGCGTCTCGGGCAGGCCGAGCAAGAGGTTGGCGTTCTGCAACGCCTGGCCGGAGGCGCCCTTGACAAGGTTGTCCTCGGCGGCGATGGCCAGGACGGTGCCGGTGCGGGGGTCCGAGCGGACGGTGACGTGGACGCTGTTGCTGCCGGCGGTGGCCTTGGTGGCCGGCGGCTGGTCGAGGACGGCGACGAACGGCTCGCCGGCGTAGAAGTCGCGGTAGTGGGCCAGCAACCCGTCGGTGCCGAGCCTCGCCGCCTCGCCGCCGGCCGCCGGCCGGGCGTGGCAGGTGGCCAGGATCCCTCTGGTCATCGGGACGAGGTGGGGCGTGAACAGCACCTGGGCCTCGCCGGTGGGGCTGAGCCGGCCGAGGGCCAGCTCCATCTCGGCCGTGTGGCGGTGGGTGAGCAGCCCGTAGGCCGAGACGTTCTCGTTGGCCTCGCTGTAGAGGCTCGGCGCCGACAGGCCGCGGCCCCGGCCGGAGACGCCGGAGACGGCGTCGACGATCAGGCCGTCGGGCTCGACCAGGCCGGCGGCCAGCAGCGGGGCCAGCGCCAGCGCCGCCGCCGTCGGGTAGCAGCCGGGGTTGGCCACGTGGGCGTGGCTCTTGACGTCGTCGCGGAACAGCTCCGGGAGACCGAAGGCGAACCGCTCGATCAGTTCCGGCGCCTGGTGAGCTTCGCCGTACCACTGCTCGTAGGCGCCGACCGGGAGGCGGAAGTCGGCGCCGATGTCGACGAGATGGGCCACCCGGCCGACGAGGGCGCCGGCGTGGCGCTGCGACTGGCCATGGGGTAGGGCCAGGAAGGCGAGGTCGAGCCCGTCGAGGTCGGCAGGCTCGAACGGGTGGAAGACGAGGTCGGGGTAGGCCGCCACCAGGCTCGGATACAGCTCCGCCACCCGGGCGCCGGCGTTGGAGTCGGCGGTGACGTGGATGACCTCGATCTCGGGATGGGCGGCCAGGAGCCGGAGCAGCTCCGCCCCGGTGTAGCCGGAGCCGCCGACGATCGCTGCGCGGTAAGCCATTGAATCAGTATACGTATATCCGTATAAAGATGCGACTGGCCCGGGCGGGAGCCTCGGCGGGACGCCGGCGCTGGTCCCTGGGCGATTTTTCCTGGTCCTTTCTGGCCATGGCGCTCAAGAGATGCCAGGAAATGTCCGATTCCTCCGGTGTACCGAACTTCGCGAGCTGCCGACAATTGATCACGCAGGGTGATTTCGGGGGAGCCACACGAATCCCCCAAGAGGAGGGAAGCGCATGTTCCGGAACTCTGAGCGGTCAGGCTGGCAGCGTCACGCCGGCAAGCTGCTCGCCGGGGCCGCCCTCGTGATCGCACCGGTGGTGGCGGTGGCGGCGCCGGCCGGAGCCCAGGTCCCCACCTGCCTGGGGCTGCCGGCCACGATCATCGGGTCGGCCGGCAACGACGTCCTCACCGGGACGCCGGGCGACGACGTGATCATCGGGCTCGGCGGCGACGACACGATCAACGGTCTGGGCGGCAACGACACGATCTGCGGCGACGACGGCAACGACGTCATCCACGGCGGCGACGGCAACGACGTGATCCAGGGCGGCAACGGCGACGACGCCATCTACGGCGACGCCGGGGCCGACACGATCGACGGCGGCGCCGGCAACGACAACGTCAACGGCGGCAACAACGACGACGACCTGCGGGGCGGCGACGGCGACGACCAGATCTGGGGC
>JAICYE010000442.1 GCA_025934385.1 Acidimicrobiia bacterium
AGTCCCTTTTCCGGCGGAGAACGTCAGAACCGTGCCCTGTGGCGTGCCGATCGCCGCCGCGCCGGAGGCGGTGTGGGCGCTGGTGGCGGACGTCACCCGCATGGGCCAGTGGAGTCCCCACACCGTGCGGGCCCAATGGGTCGAGGGATCGGGGGTCGAGGGACCGGGGGTCGAGGGACCGGGGGTCGACCCGCCGGCGGTGGACGGGCCGGCCGTCGGCCGGAGCTTCCGCGGCACCAACCGCCTGCCGATCGTGCGCCGATGGACCAGCACCGCCACCGTCACCGCCTGCGAGCCCGGCCGGCGCTTCGCCTTCGCCGTCGGCCGCGATGCCGCCGACCCCAACACGGTGTGGAGCTACGAGTTCGAATCCGTGACGGGCGGGCGGACCCGCGTCACTGAACGCTGGAACATGCTCCGGGAGCCGGGGATCGTGCTGGCCTACTACCGGCTGATCGGCCAGCCCGGCCGGCTGGCCCGGGGGGTGGAGGAGACGCTCCGCCGCCTGAAGATGGCCGCCGAACGGGCGGCGGCGTGACCGGTGGTCACTCGTCGTCGTAGCGGACGGCGAAGCCGGCGGCGGCCAGCCCGGCGGCCAGCGTGTGGTACTCCCGGATGAGGTCGTCGGCCCGACGGTCGGCGACCAGCTCCCGGTGCCGGGGTGTGACGGCGATCCAGCCCCAGGCGGCGCCGTCGTGTTCCCAGATCTCCCGGCGCTCCAGCGCCGGGGTCCGGGGGGTGTAGTCGATCTCGCAACCCCATACGAGCCGGGCCCCGGCGGACTTCAGCGCCTCGAAGCGGAGCTCGTCGTGCCACTCCGGCCCGTAGGCCGGCGACCGCACGCCCTTGAGCCAGGCCGCCAGCGCAGCACCGCCGGGAGGTGGGCCGTCCGCCGGCCGCGCCTGCTCCTCCTCGCGGGCACCCACGAAGCGGGTGAACGTCGTCGGCTCGCCCTCCTCGACGAACACCTCCACGCCCGCCCGGCGGAGGTCGAGGTCCACGCCGGCGTGGATCAGCGCCGCACCGAACCGCACCGCCTGCGACACGTCGGGCGTCCGGTCGAAGGCCAGCAGCGACCCGCCGGCGGCCAGGCGCCCGGCCAGCGCATCGACGCCGGCCGAGCGGAACCCGAGCCCCGGCCCGTCCACATCGGCCACTGACGACAGCGCCCGCCGGGCCTCGGGGGGGTTGTAGGGATAGAGGCCGGCGTCGGCCAGGGCGGTCACGGCCACCAGCTGATCGAAGCCGCCGCCGGCCACCGCCGGATCGACGGAGTCGCCCACGACGAACGAGACGTTGCCGGCCGAGAGCCGTTTGGCCAGCTCCTCGGCGCAGGCCACCGCCTCGGGCACGGCGTCGATCCCCACCACCTCGGCCTCGGGGAGCGCCAGGGCGTAGGCGCAGGTGAGGACGCCGGGGCCGCAACCCACGTCGAGCAGCCGACCCGCCGGCGGGTGGTGCTGGAACCACCACCGCAGCCAGGCCGCGGCGATCATCACCGGCCGGGCGGCGTACTCGGCCAGCGCCGTGTCGAGGTCCCGGTAGACGAGGCCGTAGCGGGCCCGGTCGGCGGCCAGGCGCTCGGCGCGGCCGGTGTCGCCCACGTCGGGGTCGCCCCGGCGGGTCAGCGCCATGGTCGCCTCGTCGGCCTCCCTGACCCGCCGGAACCACTCCGGGTCGGCCGCCACCAGCCGGCGCCAGCGGCCGGGATCGGGACGGTCGGGGAGCCCGACCCGGCTCAGGTACCGCTCCGCCCGGGCCCCGGCCGGCGACCGTTCCCGCTTGCGCCGGGACTGCTTCCCCATCCGCCCCGGCTACCGGCGGCGCCGGCGCCGCCGCCGGGTCACGGGTGCGACGGGGACGGCGCGGCACCCTCGACCTCGAAGAAGAGGTCGTCGGGGTAGCACCACCACCAGTCCTCAGCCGGCTCGAAGGACCGGATCAACGGGTGGTCCGTCGAGTGGAAGTGGGCGGTGGCGTGCCGGCCGGGGGAGTTGTCGCAGCAGCCGATGTGGCCGCAGGACTGGCACATCCGGAGGTGCACCCACCGACCGCCCGTCTGGAGGCATTCGTGGCAGCCGTCGTCGCTCGGCTTGACGTCGGCCACCGTGTCGAGGTGCGTACAGGTGTCGGCCATCAGCGGCGATCATAAGGGGCCTCGGCCAGCTTGACCTAAACCAAACTTGAGGTCTTATCGTCGGTGTCATGAACGAACTGCAATTGGAGATCGTCGTCGGCAGCACCCGACCGGGCCGGGCCGCCGACCGGTTCCTGCCCTGGCTGCGCGACCGGGCCGAGCGTCACGGCCGGTTCTCGGTGCGGTGGCTCGACCTGCGGGACTGGGACCTGCCGTTCTTCCAGGAAACGACCGAGGACATGCTGGCCGGCCGGTTCACCACGCCGACGGTGCAGCGCTGGAACGAGGTCGTGGCGGCCGGCGACGCCTACCTCTTCGTGTTCCCGGAGTACAACCACAGCGTCCCGGCCGTGCTGAAGAACGCCTTCGACCATGCCCTCGGCGCCCGCCTCCGGAACAAGCCGGCCGGGTTCGTGGCCTACAGCGGCGGCCCGATCGCCGGCGCCCGGGCCGTCGAGCACATGGTCGGCATCACCGTGGACCGGGAAATGGCGCCGCTGCGCAACGCCGTCCTGCTCGGCGGGGTCGGGCGGGGCTTCGACGAGGACGGCGGGCTGCCCGTCGATCCCGGCACCGAGCACGCCCTGGGCATCCTCCTCGACGACCTCGCCTGGTGGGGCGAG
>JAICYE010000534.1 GCA_025934385.1 Acidimicrobiia bacterium
CCCCGGCACCGTCGGCTTCCCCCTGCCCGGCGTCGAGCTCCGCCTCGGGCCCGGGGGGACGGGGGGTGTCCCCCCGACAACGGCGGCGGGAGCCGCCACGGAACGCGGCGAGATCCAGCTGCGGGGGCCGAACGTGTTCTCCGGCTACTGGGGCCGGCCGGAGGCCACGGAGGCCGCCTTCACGCCCGACGGCTGGTTCCGGACGGGCGACATCGGCGAGCACGACCCCGACGGCTACCTCCGCCTGGTGGGGCGGGCCCGGGAGCTCATCATCACCGGCGGGCTCAACGTCTATCCCCGGGAGGTCGAGGACGTGCTGCTCGAGCACCCCGCCGTCGGCGAGGTGGCCGTCGCCGGCCTGCCCGACGCCGAGTGGGGCGAGGTCGTCGCCGCCTGGGTCGTGCCGTCCTCGACCGGGGCGCCGCCGTCGGCCGACGACCTGGCCGGCTTCGCCGCCGAGCGCCTGGCCCGGTTCAAGTGCCCCCGCCGTGTCGTCTTCGTCGACGCCCTCCCCCGCAACGCCCTCGGGAAGGTGCTCCGCCACGAACTGCAGGGCTGAATCTCCCGACCGGGCAGGTAGGCCTGTCCTCCTCCTCGGATTGACAGGCGAACGGAGCGACCCGTACCGTCCCGAGCGCAGATCAGGGAAGACCGGTGCGAGGCCGGCGCTGTCCCGCAACTGTGACCGGGGAGCACCCCACCTCCGCCGTCTCCCGATCGACCCGATCGGCGGCCGACGGAACAGCCACTGGCTCCGGCCGGGAAGGCGGTGGGGCGGCCGTGATCCGGGAGCCAGGAGACCTGACTGCCGAAAGGGCCGACCCTTGAGGAGACGCGTGGACGTCGGAGAGCGCTGGGCATTGCCATCTGAGCGGGCGAGGTGATCACGCTCGTGCTCGGCGGTGTGCGGTCCGGGAAGTCCGAGCTGGCCGAGCGGCTGGCCGGTCCGGGTCCCGGGACCTATCTGGCCACCGGCCTGGTCTCCCCCGGTGACGACGACTTCGCCGAGCGGGTCGCCCGGCATCAGGCCCGCCGTCCGGCGGCCTGGGCCACCGTGGAGGAGCCGCGGGCGGTGCCGGGGGTGCTGGCCCGGCTCCACGGCCCGGTGCTCCTCGACGCCCTTGGCACCTGGATCGCCAACGACCTGCGTCCCGACATCGACGCGCTGGTCGCCGCCCTGGTCAGCCGGCGGGGCGACACGGTCGTGGTGTCGGAGGAGGTCGGGCTCGGCGTCCATCCGCTGAGCGAGGTGGGCCGGCTGTTCGCCGACCGGCTCGGCGAAGCCAACCGCCGGGTGTCCGAGGTGGCCGACCGCTGCCTCCTCGTCGTCGCCGGTCGGGCGATCGACCTCCCGGCCGGCGGCCTGGGTGCGGCCGGCGCCGCGGCGAAATCCGGCGACGCCCCGGCCGGCGGGCCGGGCGGCGACGTTCCTGCCGGACCGCGTCCGGGAACCGGCCTCAGCGAAGGTGCCCTCGGCGGCGGCGCCACGGCGCCCTTCGGCGTCGCCGAGGGGGCCGCGGCCCGCGACGGGTTCCGGCAGGCGCTCGCCTTCCTCACGCCGCTGTGGCCGGCGGCGGCGCCGACCCCGGCGGCGCTCGACTGGTTCCCGGTGGTGGGGGCGATCATCGGCCTGGTCCTCGGGGGGATCTGGTGGGCGGCCGAGGGCCCGATGGGGCCCCTGCCGGCGGCGGCGCTGGTGGCGGCGGCCGACCTCGTCGTGACCGGAGCACTCCACTTCGACGGCCTGCTCGACAGCGCCGACGGCCTGCTCCCCCACCTGCGCCCCGACCGGCGACTGGCGGTGATGGCCGATCCGCACGCCGGCGCCTTCGCCGTTGCCGTCGGCGCCGGTGCCCTCCTGCTGCGGACGGCGGCGCTGGCCGGCTTCGGCGTCTCCCGGCCGTGGTTGCTGGTCGTCCTGTGGTGCCTGTCCCGCACCGCCATGGCCGTGACCGCTCTCACCGTCCGCTACGCCCGGAGCCATGGTCTGGCCTCGGCCTTCCTCGCCGGACCGGCGACGAGCTTGGGCG
>JAICYE010000378.1 GCA_025934385.1 Acidimicrobiia bacterium
CGACCTGTCCTACGGCCTGGGCTACGCCGCCAACCTCGGGCTGATCAACGCCGCATTGGGCAGCCCGACGCTGTCGACCACGGCGGCCACACCCGACCGGAGCGTGTCGCAGTCCCGGTCGCACACGTTCCTCGTGCCGCAGGCCGGCACGTCGACCCCGATCCGCAAGTTCGGCCTGGCCAGCGAGACCCGGGAGACGATCGCCCCCATCACCTTCTTCAAGGGCCAGGCGAACCAGTTCACGCTGGAGTTCGCCGGTGAGTGGGTGCTGCGGACGACGTCCGACGGCAACACCGGCACCGTGTTCTACGGCCCGGGCAACGTCACGCCCGAGACCCCGCTGCTGCGGGTGCTCGACAAGAACGGCGCCCTGATGTCGAACATCCCCGAGATCACGACGCAGACGCTGTTCGGCCCGACCGGCCTGAACGTCAGCATCCCGAACGTGGCCAACATCAGCATCGGCGGGCCGCCCCGCATGATCGGCGGCTCGGTCGACAGCAAGCCGGTGCAGACGGCCACGCTGACCGCCGCCGCCGTCGACGTGGTGTCGGTCCAGCTGCTCGACACCTCCGGCGCCCACCTGGCCGACGTCCGTGTCGGCCACATGGAGAACGCCACGGCCGTCCCGGCCGGCGGGATCACCTGCGGCATCGGGCTCGTGAAGACGAGCGACAAGGACACCGTTACGCCCGGTCAGGACTTCACCTGGACGGTGAGCGTCAGCAACCCCAACGACTGCATCCTCCAGCAGCTGAAGGTCGTCGACACCATCACCGCTGACACGCCGATCGTTTGGACCGTTGACAACACCACCCCGTCCGCCGACCAGAAGGCCAACAGCGGCGTCACATGGAACGACGTCGGGCCCCTCAATCCGGGGCAGAGCAAGGACCTCCTGATCCATGTGATCGTCTCGCCGACATCGGGCGGCGGGAAGTTCCTCGACACCGCCGAGGCCACCGGCGTCTGCGGCCCGGCATCGGGGACGGCAGGGGCCGGCGCCGCCGTCGGCGTCCCGCTCGAGGCCAAGGTCAGCTTGAACCTGCCCCAGGTCAACGCCGCCCTCGGGGCTCTGCTGCCCCGGGAGCTGCCCCGGACGGGTGGAGCGCTGGCCGTGCTGCCGGCGCTGGCCCTGACCGGCGGTGGGCTTGTGCTGCGGCGCTCGAGTCGGCGGAAGCGCCGCAAGGCGTAGGCCGGGCGGGGGCGGCGGAGCCGCCCGGAAACGCAGAGGGGGGTGCCCGGGCGGGCACCCCCCTCATCGTTCGTTGCGCCGTCCTGCTTATGCGGCGCGCAACCCCGAGGAGCCGCCGAGGGTCTCGTCGGTGGCGGCGCGGTCGTGCGTCATGTACCCGAACAGCGCCCGCCAGGCCACCGTCATACCGGCGACGATGAAGCCCGTCATCACCAGGCCGATGTTGTGGTTCCGGGTGGCGATGCCGAAGCCGGAGAAGAGGGAGTAGTCGAGCGCCCAGACGGCCCCGATCCCGAACACGAAGGTGAGGAGCGAGCGGAAGCCGGACAGGGCCGGGATCGCGCCGTCGATGAAGTCGACGACCTTGACAACGGCGAGGGCCAGCAGCGCCACGATGGCGAACTGGTACATGCAGAACACCTCCTGGTGTTGGGATCTCGGTGACTCCCCGGATCCCGGTGAGGGCCTCCTTTGGCCTTCACCCCATCAGACCGGGCGTGGTGTTCAGAGGTAACGCACCCCGTTGTTACATTTGCGCAACGATTTCGGGATGCCCTTGCAAACGGCCGGTGGGCTACTCTCCGCCCTGGGTCTCCTCGAGGCGGGTACGAAGCTCGTCGAGGAGGGCGCCGACGACGCCGAGGTGCTCCTCGATGCGGGCGATGTAGGCCTCGGGCGAGCTGTCGGGCACCTCGTCGTCGACCTCGATTTCGTTGATGACGGCCTCGGCGAACTCGGCCTGGGCATCGGGGACGAGGATGGTGCCCAGCGCCGAGCCGCCCGGCCCGCTCCACTCGACCATCACGGACAGGCCGGCGGTCTCGAGCCGGCGGCGGAGGATCTGGGCGTGGAGGCGGGGGAACTCGCCGAGTTCGACCAGGTCGGTGGCGTCGGCGCCGTCGTCGTCCCCGTCGCCCTCGGGCCGGGCGTCGGCGGCGCCGCCCGGAGGCTCGACGACGAGCTCGACGCGGCACTCGTTGCAGTACCGCGACCCGAGCGAGTACTCGGCGCCGCAGGCCGGGCACCACACGGCCGGTGCTTGGGACATGTCGTTCACCTCCTGCCCGGTACGCTAGGCGCTGTCATGGCTCCGTCGGGATCAGTGCAGGGGGATTCTTCGCGGCCCGGCGAGCGGTACTGGATCGAGACGCTCGGCTGCCCGAAGAACGCTGTCGACTCCGACAAGGTGGCGGCATCACTTCTCTCGGACGGGCTGCGCCCGGCCCACTCCGCCGCCGAGGCCGACCTCGTGGTGGTCAACACCTGCGCCTTCATCGAGGCCGCCCGCCAGGAGTCGATCGACACCGTGCTGGCCCTCTCCGACGCCCGGAAGGGCGGTGCCCGGCTGGTGGTGACCGGCTGCCTGGCCGAGCGCTACGGCGACGAGCTCGCCGCCGCCCTCCCCGAGGCCGACGCCGTGGTCGGCTTCGCCGGCGAGGGCTCGATCGCCGAAGTGGTGCTGCGCCGGCCGCCGAAGGGCGGGCCCCGCGACCTGCTCGAGCTGCCCCGCCCGGCGCCGGCGGCGCCCTGGGCCTACGTGAAGGTGGCCGAGGGCTGCGACCGCACCTGCGCCTTCTGCGCCATCCCGTCGTTCCGGGGGAAGCAGCGTTCCCGGACACCGCAGTCGATCCTGGCCGAGGCCCGCGGCCTCGTGGCCGGCGGGGCCCGGGAGATCGTGCTGGTGGCCCAGGACCTCGCCTCCTACGGGCGCGACGTCGGCGCGCCGGGAGCGCTGGCGCCGTTGCTGCGTTCCCTTGACGGCCTGTCGGCGGAGGGCCTGGCCCGGGTCCGGCTGCTGTACCTCTACCCGTCGCAGGTCCGCGATCCGTTGGTGGGCACCATGCTCGACCTCGAGACGCCGGTGCCGTACTTCGACCTGTCGCTGCAGCACGCCTCCGAGCCGCTGCTGCGGAGCATGCGCCGGTGGGGGAGCGGAGAGCGCTTCCTGGACATGATCGACGGCATCCGGCGGCGGGAGCGGGCCGCGGCGTTCCGGTCGTCGTTCATCGTCGGCTTCCCCGGGGAGACCGAGGCCGACCACGAGGAGCTGCTCGCCTTCCTCGACGCGGCCGCTCTCGACTGGGCGGGGCTGTTCCCCTTCTCCGCCG
>JAICYE010000063.1 GCA_025934385.1 Acidimicrobiia bacterium
GCAGCCCGTCGTCGACCGGCGGTGGATCGAACCCCGGCGCCGGCGACTCCGGTTCCGGCGGAAACCTAACCGGCGCCCCCGCCCCGGCCAAGGCCGGCTACTGGATGCTCGGCGCCGGCGGGGCGGTCTACGCCTTCGGCGACGCCGTCCACTTCGGGCAGCCCGCCCTCGCCGCCGGGGTCGACGCCGTCGATCTCGAGCCGACGCCGTCGGGCGGCGGGTACTGGGTCGTCGACTCCGCCGGGGTCGTCCACACCTTCGGGGACGCCGCCCACCTCGGCGACGCCGAGTCCGGGCTCCTCTCCCCCGGCGAGAAGATCACCAGCCTGTCGGCCACCCCGTCGGGGGCCGGCTACTGGATCTTCACGACCCGGGGCCGGGTCCTGCCCTTCGGCGACGCCCGGTTCTTCGGCGACATGTCGAAGGTGACGCTCAACGGGCCCGTCCTCGACTCGATCCCCACGCCGACCGGGCTCGGCTACTACATGGTCGCCGCCGACGGCGGGATCTTCGCCTTCGGCGACGCCCACTTCGCCGGGTCGATGGGCGGCAAGCCCCTCAACAAGCCGGTGCAGTCGCTGGTGCCCGACTCCGACGGCTCCGGGTACTGGCTCGTCGCCTCCGACGGCGGGATCTTCGCCTTCGACGCGCCCTTCCGGGGCTCCATGGGCGGCAAGGCCCTCAACCAACCGGTCAAGGGCATGGTCCGCTACGGCGACGGATACCTCATGGTCGCCACCGACGGCGGCATCTTCTCCTTCTCCGACAAGCCCTTCGCCGGCTCCCTCGGCGCCAACCCGCCGAACCGTCCGATCGTGTCGGTCGCGGCCCTGTCCTAGGGGCGGCGACCGGCCACGGTCACTTCGGCTTCGGGAGCGAGATCCCGAGGTCGCGGAGCTGGACGTGGTCGACCGCAGCCGGGGCGCCGGTCAACGGATCGGCGCCCGACTGCGTCTTCGGGAAGGCGATCACGTCGCGGATCGACGACTCCCCGGTCAGGATCATCGTCAGCCGGTCGAGGCCGACGGCGAAGCCGGCGTGGGGCGGAGCGCCGTAGCGGAAGGCGTCGAGCAGGAACCCGAACCGTTCGGCGGCGATGTCGGGCTCGATGCCGAGCAGCGTGAAGATCTTCGACTGCAGCGTTGCGTCGTGGATACGCACCGACCCGGAACCGAGTTCGACGCCGTTCAGCACGAGGTCGTAGGCCAGGGACCGCACGGCCAGCGGGTCGGACTCCAGCTTGTCGACGTCGTCGGGATGGGGACGGGTGAAGGGGTGGTGGGCGGGGATCGGCTTTCCCCCTGTCCCATCCGGATCGACAGGGGAGAGCGCCTCGAACAGCGGGAATTCGACCACCCACGTGAAGTGGAGCGGCTGGTCGATGCGCTCCGGCGCCCCGAGGTCGAGCCGCAGCGTCCCGAGCAGCGACTGGGCCCGGCGGAGCGTCGGGTCGGCCACGATCAGCACGAGGTCGCCGGGAGACGGCGCCAGGGCGGTGCGGAGCCCTTCCTGCTCCAGTTCCGACAGGAACTTCACCACCGGCGCCTCGAGGACGCCGGCGTCGCGCACCCGCATCCACACCAGCCCGGCGGCGCCCAGCGACCTGGCCCGGTCGACGAGCCCGTCGAGCTGGTTGCGGCCCATCTCGCCCTGGCCGGGGACCACGAGGCCGACGACCCCCTTGCCCTTGAAGGCGTTGAAGGTGCTGTCGGCGAACAGCGCCGAGAGATCGCACAGCTCCATGCCGAACCGGGTGTCGGGCTTGTCGGACCCGAAGCGGTTCATGGCCTCGGTCCAGGTGAGGCGGGGGACGGGCTTGGGCCGCTCGCCGGTCACGGCCTCGACGCCGTTGGCCACCGCCTCCTCGATGAAGGTGAGGACGTCCTCCTGGTCGACGAAGCTGGCCTCGACGTCGAGCTGGGTGAACTCCAGCTGGCGGTCGGCCCGGAGGTCCTCGTCCCGCCAGCACCGGGCCACCTGGTAGTAGCGGTCGAGGCCGGCGACCATCAGCATCTGCTTGAACAGCTGGGGCGACTGCGGCAGGGCGAAGAAGGTGCCGGGCTGGAGCCGGGACGGGACGAGGAAGTCGCGGGCGCCCTCCGGCGTGGAGCGGGTGAGCGTCGGAGTCTCGACGTCGACGAAGCCGGCGGCGTCCATCGCCGCCCGCATGGCCGAGACGAGTTTGGCCCGGGTGATGAGGTTGGCGGTCATGCGGGGCCGGCGCAGGTCGAGGTAGCGGTGGCGCAGCCTGAGCGTCTCGTCGACCTCGACCCGCTCGTCGAGCGGGAACGGCGGCGGCTCGGCCTCGTTGAGGACGTCGACCCGGGTGGCGCCGACCTCGATCTCGCCCGTCGCCTCCTTGGGGTTCACCATGCCCTCCGGCCGGGGCCGCACGGCGCCCTCGACCCGCACGACGTACTCCGATCGGAGCCGGCGGGCGTCCTCGCAGCCGGGGGCGGCGGGGTCGATGACGACCTGCACGATCCCCTCCCGGTCCCGCAGGTCGATGAAGACGACACCGCCGTGGTCGCGGCGGTGGGCCACCCAGCCGCAGAGGGCGACCTCGGCGCCCTCGTCGCTGGCCCGGAGGCTGCCGGCGTAGTGCGTCCGCATGCTCATCGTTCAGCGCCCCAGTTCCCGGTGCGTCGTGTCGAGGTGCTCGTGGAGCCAGGCGACGACCCGGTTCCGCGGTACCTCCACCTGTTCGCCCGAGTCCATGTCGCGCACCGCCACCGCTCCCTTCTCCATCTCGGCCCGGCCGACCAGCACCACGTAGCGGGCCCCCGACCGGTCGGCCACCTTCGTCTGGGCCCGGACCGACCGCCCGCCGTAGGCCCGGTCGGCCGACAGGCCGGTTTCCCGCAGCTCGGCCAGCAGGGCGATGACGTCGGCGCCGGCCTCGGGCCCGACGGCGTCGACCACGAAGGCGTCGAGGTGCGGCGCCGGCGCCGGCAGCACCCCTTCGGCGTCGCAGGCGATCAGCACCCGCTCGATGCCGATCCCGAAGCCGATGCCGGGCGACGGCGGCCCGCCCATCTCCTCCGCCAGCCGGTCGTAGCGTCCGCCGCCGCCGAGGGCGTTCTGGGCCGAGTCCAGCGCCTCGCTGGCGAACTCGAACGTCGTGCGGGTGTAGTAGTCGAGCCCCCGCACCAGCCGGGGGGCGATCTCGTGGGCCACGCCGATGGCGTCGAGCCCGGCCTGCACCGCTTCGAAGTGGGTCTTGCAGTCGGCGCAGAGGTGCTCGAGCAGCTGCGGCGCCCGCTCGGTGACGGCCACGCAGCCCGGGACCTTGCAGTCGAGCACCCGCAGCGGGTTCGTCTCGTAGCGGGCCCGGCTGTCCTCGCACAGCTCCGACTCGTGGGCCCGCAGGTAGGCCCGCAGCGCCTCGAGGTATCCCGGCCGGCACTGCCCGTCGCCGAGGGAGTTGATGGCCAGCCGGAAGCGCGACAGCCCGAGCGACGTCAGGAACCCCTGGCCCAGCGAGATGACCTCCACGTCGAGGGCGGGGTCGTCCACACCGAGCGCCTCGGCGCCGAGCTGGTGGTGCTGCCGGTAGCGGCCGCGCTGGGCCTTCTCGTGGCGGAAGTGCGGCGAGAGGTACCACACCTTCCACGGCGGCGTCGGGCGGTGCTGGATGTAGGCCCGCACCACCGGGGCCGTCCCCTCGGGGCGCAGGGCCAGGCGGCGGCCCCCCTTGTCCTCGAACTCGTACATCTCCTTGCGGACGACGTCGGTGCCCTCGCCGACCCGCTGGAACACCTCGACGTGCTCGTAGGCCGGGGTCATCACCAGGCCGTAGCCGAACCGGTGGGCCCGGGCGGCGAAGGCCGCCACCAGCGCCTCCCACCGGCCCGACTCGGGCGGCAGGACATCGTGCGTCCCGACGGGGGCGCGATAGGCGTCGGGCGGGGGGGCTTCCGACTGCATGAGCGGTCATGCTACCGGCGCGCCGCCGCCACCTTTACGAGAACGGAACCTCCTTGAACGGCCCGGCCTGGATCTGGAAGTGCGACGAGGACGTCAGCCCGAAGTCGAAGCCCGGCTCCGCCACCGGCTGGAACGTCAGCGTGAACTGCTGGTCGAGCGTGATCGCCGAGGCGTAGACGGTTCCGGTGAAGTGCTTCAGGTTGGAGAACTTCACGCTGCCGTTGTTGGCGTAGAACACCACCTCCACGTCGTCGGGCAGCGTCACGTTGTTCGACATGGCCAGCGCCGGGGTCGTGGCCGTGTCGGTGAAGAAGCTCACGATGGTCAGCGTCACCGGGTGGCCGGCGCCGTTGGCCATGTCCCGCGACAGGCTGATCGGCCCGTCGGCCACGATGGTCGTGTCGCCCGTCATCGTCCACTTCGAGCCGAGGCTGATCGGCGTGGTGCACGGCGCCGGGCACGACACCCGGTGGACTCCCGAGATGCTCCCGGTGTGGGCGGAGAAGTACGTGTTGAAGGCCGCCGGGGTGGCCCAGTTCGACACCGACGGGTAGTTGGCCGGGTCCCAGGTGAACGTCGGCAGCGTCTGGGCCTCCGGCGGCGGGGGCGGCGAGTTCTGGGCCCGGGCCCCGTCGACGGTGCCGCCGGAGATGGTCCCGCCGGCCTGCACGTTGCCCTTCACGTGACCGGTCATCGTGACATTGCCGCCGGCGTAGACGTCGCCCAGCACCGTGGTGGCCGAGTTGTCGAGCGTGACGTCGTCGGCCGCCTGGACGTCACCGGAGATCGTCGAGTTGTTGGCCGTGGTCACCGAACCGAGCGACGTGACGGAGCCGGCCACGGTGGCGTTGTTCGACAGCGACAGGTCGCCGTTGGCGTAGACGTCGCCGTTGACCGTCATCTTGTTGGCCCCGGCGATCCCGCCCGGCGAGCTGAACAGGGCGTAGCGGAATCCGTCGGTCGGGATCAGCGTGACCTGCTGCTCCAGCCGGCGGGCCACCGCCCTCGGCGACGCCTTGGTCGGGGCATAGCCCTTGGCCACCAGGTAGCGCCGGCCGTCGTTGGGATCCACGGACACCGGCAGCACGCTGACCTCGAACTCGCCCCCGGCCACGCTGGTCAGGTCGAGCCCGGTGAGCGAGGCGTCGGCCGAGAGACCGCTCATGGCGGCGTTGAGCCCGGCCTCGGCGGCGTTGCGGGCCTGGTCCCGGAGCTTGTCCTGGCCGGTGATCGTGACCTGGTGGGTGCCGATGCCGATCCACACCGCCCCGAGGGCGAAGACCACGAAGGCGACCGACAGCGACAGCACGAGCGCCATGCCGCCTTCCGGCCCGCCCCCCGACACGCTGCGCCGCCGCAGCCGGCTCAACACGTGTGCCACGCGTTCCTCCCGGCGATCACGCTCGACAGGTCGAGCACCGGTTCGTTCGGGTCGGGCTGGAAGTGGAAGACGACATTCACGGTGGTGCGGGGCGTGGCGATGTAGGTGAAGGCGTCGCCGGGGTTGACGAGGCCGGTCTCGAGGAGGGTCACGCTGCTCTGGCCGGTGACCTGGCGCAGCAGCTGGCCGTCGGTGGCGGTGTAGGTCACCTCGTAGGTCGAGTTGTTGGCCTCGGTGGTGAACGTGAGGGTGCTCGACGGGCCGGCGTTGGCCGCCGGGTCCGTGACGCAGTCGGCCGAGCGCAGCTCCCGGCCGATCGCCGCCAGGGCGTTGCGGAGGCTGTCGATCGACTGCGACTCCACCTGCATCGGCCGGACCGACCGGGTGGCCGTGTCCATCAGCGGCAGGAACACGGCACTCACGATCGACAGGAGGGCGACGGTGACGACGACCTCGACCAGCGAGAACCCGTCCTCGTCCCGGCGGCGGACCGGCGCCCTCATGCCGGCGGCTGGTAGCCGGCGGCGGCGGCGATCCGGCCGTAGTCGAGGTGGAGGTCGACGTCGGCCAGCGGGAGGCCGAGCGCCGTCATGACGACGTGGAGGTCGACCCAGAGCCAGTTGGTGAGGCTGGCCGAGGCGTCGCTGATCGCCCCGCCCGCCGATGACTGCGACGTGACGGCCTTGTTCCAGTGGACGGTGGCGTCCATCGACACCGACGTCCCCAGCACGTTGACCGAGGCGTGGGCGGTGGGGTCGGTGGCCGGGGGGTCGCCCCCGGGCGTGACGTTCACATTGGTGTAGCCGCTGCCGTTCCACAGCTGCACGGTCACCGGCGCCCCGGTCACCGTCGGGCCGCTGGCGCCCGGGCCCGATCCGGCCGTGGCGGTGGCCGAGACGGCGCCGACCTTCACCATGCCCGAGTAGCCGAGCGGAGACCCGGCGGCGAACGTCATGAGACTGAGGGAGGGGAACGACACGGCCGCCGTCGAGCTGAGCCGCTGGTTGGTCCCCGAGTCGTCGCGGTCGATCGTCACCGCCGAGCAGGTGAGCGAGCAGCCCGTCCCGATGGACAGCAGCGAACCGCCGACGAGGCCGGTCAGGAACCCGACAGAGACACTGGCCGGGCCGGTGGCCGTGCCGGCGAAGTACGGGAGGCGGTCGTCGTCGCCCACGGGCAGCGAGCCCGCCGCCTGGCAGGACCAGCAGGAGCGGGCCGAGGCCTGGGCCTGGGCCGTTCCCGAGCCGAGGCCGACGGTGAGGACGGGCGCGGCGCTGATGCTCGCCGCCGAGGCGCTCGTCGGGCCCTCCTCGTCGGTGTCGGGCGGGGCGGTGCCGGAGTCGTTGTCGGCGTCGGCCTGGGCCTTGGCGCCGTCGCAGCTGGAGCCGAGGCCGAGCAGGTTGCAGCCCGACAGCAGGCCGGAGAGGAGGTCGACCTGGCTGGTGCCGCTGCGGGCCACGCCCTTGGCGCTGCGGACGAACCCGGAGTCGATGCTGCCGTTGACGTAGGGGAAGCTGACCGAGGCGTCGGCCAGCGAGAGCCCGGTCAGCGAGCCGCTGATCTTGAACGACCCCGAGTCCGCCTCGCCCGTGCCCGTCAGGCGGGGGTCGGGCGGCGCGGCGGCGTTGAACAGGAAGGTCGACAGCGTGACCGACCGGGCGGCGGTGACGTACTGCGACGGCGACCACGAGACGGTGACCGTGAGCCGCTTGTAGGCGTCGCCGGTAGCGGGAGTGACCATCGTCACGTAGACCGTCGTGGTGTAGGTCGTCTGCTCCCGCTTCGTCGTGGACCGGTGGGGGCTGAACGGGTAGAGCGGGTTGTTCACCGTGCCGCCGGACGGGCCGGCGTCGACCGCCGACGCCGCCAGGGGCTCCGCCGGCGAGACCCCGGTGTACAGGCGGTTGGCGCCGGTGCCGGTGATCAGGGGATCGGTGGCCAGCGTGGGATCGGAGTCGAGGTCGTGGCCGACGTCGCCGTAGGCCCGGCCGTGGGCGTCCTCGATCACCTCGTTGGCCAGGGCCAGGGCGGCGCTGCGCTGCCGGCCGGTGATGAGGCCCCGGGCGCCGGCCGTCAGGGCGCCGAGCAGGCCGACCAGGACGACGAAGACGACCGTCAGGGCGATGGTGCACTCGAGGATGGTGAACCCCGCCTCGTTGGTCGCGAGGCGGCGGCGGGAACGCATGTCCCGGTTATCGGCGGAGCGGCGGCGGCGCTCGACCAGACAGCCTTCGCGAAGCGGGTCCTACACTCGGGCGCAGGATATGGACGATCGCCTCTACTTCCGGCAACTGCTCACCGGGCGCGACGTCGCCCGCACCGATCCCGTCGCCCGCCAGATGGTCAACTTCGTCTACCTGATCGGCGATCGGGAGACCGGCGAGGCGGTGGCGGTCGACCCGGCCTACGCCCCCGGCGAGATCCTCGACGTGCTGGCCGCCGACGGGATGCGCCTGACCGGCGTGCTGGCCACCCACTACCACCCCGACCACGTCGGTGGCGACATGATGGGCTTCTCGATCGTGGGGATCTCGGCCCTGCTGGATCGGGCCGACGTCCCCGTCCACGTGCAGCGCCACGAGGCCCCGTTCGTGAGCGCCGTCACCGGCGTGACCGACGCTCTCGTCGGCCACGACAGCGGCGACACCGTCACCGTCGGGTCGGTGACCATCGAGCTGCTCCACACCCCGGGCCACACGCCGGGGAGCCAGTGCTTCCTGGTCGACGGGAAGCTGGTGGCCGGCGACACGCTGTTCCTCGAGGGCTGCGGCCGGACCGACCTCCTCGGCGGCGACCCGGAGCAGATGTGGTTCAGCCTGACGCAGCGGCTGGCCAGGGTGCCCGACGAGACCGTCCTCTACCCCGGGCACCTGTACTCGGCCGACCCGTCGGCCACCATGGGCGAGACCCGGGCCCGCAACGACGTCTTCCAGCCGAAGTCGTTGGAGGACTGGATGGGGTACTTCGGCCGCTAGGCCACCAGGCGGAGCCGGGCGAGATGGCGCAGGTAGGTCACGCCCTGCCGGAGTGAGGCCTTGGAGTCGCCGGCGTGGCGGGCGGCGAACTCGTAGCCGACCTCGGCCCGGCGCAGCCCCGGCGTCCGCACGAGGATCTCCAGCAGGATCTTGAAGCCGGTGGGGTTGAGCGCCTCAGGGTCGAGCGCGGCCCGGCGCACGACGAAGAAGCCGCTCATGGGGTCGCTCACGCCCCGCAGCCGGCGGGGGAAGGCCCGACGGGCGAAGGCGGCGAAGCTCTTCGAGATCACGTCCCGGGCCGCCCCGAGGCCGTCCCGGCCGCCGCCGCTGACGTTGCGGGTGGCGCAGACGATATCGGCGCCGGCGGACTCCCCGGTGGCATGGAGGTCGCCGAGGACTTCGGGGGGATGCTGGAGGTCGGCGTCCATCACCGCCAGCCACTGCCCGCCGGCCCGGCGGAAGCCCTCGACGACGGCGCCCGAGAGGCCGCC
>JAICYE010000234.1 GCA_025934385.1 Acidimicrobiia bacterium
GACAGGAACACGGCCGTGGTGAACCCGGCGCTGGCGTGACCCGACGGGAAGGCGCTGGTCACGGGGCGGCGCAGGCCCCAGGGCAGCGGGCCACCGGAGCCGGGGCCTCCGCCCGGCTCGAGGACCGGCCGGAGGCGGCCGAACACCGTCTTCACGGCCAGGTTGGTGACGGCCGATTCGGCGCCGAGCACCATCGCCAGGCGGACGGCCGTGCCGGGGCGGGCCCGGCCCGTCGCCTCCCGCAGACCGGCCAGGGCCAGCCACAGGAGGCTGTGGTCGGCGGCACTGGAGAGGGGGTAGAAGACGGCGTCGAGGACGGGATGGCGGGCCCGGGAGACGGCGGCGTCGACCGCCCGGTCGAGCGCTCGCACCCGAGCCGCCACCGGATGGGCCCGCAGCCGCCGGAAGGCCACTGGCCGCCTCAGTGTCAGGCCGGGAGCAGCACAGGCTCGGGGCGTACGGCCTCGGCCAGCGCCGGGTCACCGCCCCAGGCCGGGCAGTAGGCCTGGAAGTTGCACCAGTCGCACAGCCGGCTGCGGTTGGGCCGGAAGTCGTCGCGGGCGCAGGCCCGCTCGACCGCCGCCCACAGGGCCAGCGCCCGCCGCTCCATCCCGGTCACCGACTGGTCGCTGGGGCAGATCGACAGCACCTCGGGCCGGGAGAGGTACATGAGCTGGACCCGGGCCGGGCGGCGGCCGAGCAGCCGCTCGCAGAGCAGCGAGTAGAAGTGGACGCCGCCAAGCCGGTCCTGCTCGGCCCGCTCGCTGGGCACGGCCCCGGTCTTGTAGTCGGTGACGACGAGCTCGCCGTCGGCGTCGAGCTCGAGGCGGTCGATCACCCCCCGCAGCGTGAGCGAGCCCAGTGCCACGCTCAAGCGCAGCTCCAGCCCGATCGGACGCACGGCGGCCGGGTCTTCGATCTCGAAATAGCGGAGGAGGAGGGCCCGGGCCTCGGCGTGGAAGGCGTCGAGCGCTTCGTCGTCGAGCTCGAGGCCGGCGAACTCGGGATGCGCCGCCAGCTCGGCCCGGGCCTGCTCCAACTCAACGAGGGCGGCGGCCGGTGTGCGCTCCTCCGGCGCCCGCAGCATGAGCCGCTCGAGCGCCCGGTGGACGAGCGTGCCCTTGCTGGCGGCCGGCGACGGCGGCTCGGGCAGCCGGTCGATGACCGAGAACCGGAACTGCAGCGGGCAGTGCTTGAAGGCCGAGATCTTGCTCGGGGACAGCGTGGTCGGCAGCGGCAGGCTCATCTCGATCGGAGGGTACCGCGGGGATGTGACAGTGAGCGGGACCTTCGACGAAGATCTGCCGATGAAGATCGATGCGACCCTCATGGCGGCCGACCTGGCGACCGTCGGATCCCGGGCCCAGCAGATCGAGGCCCTCGGTTACGACGGGCTTTACACGGCCGAGACGCAGCACGACCCGTTCTTTCCGCTCCTTTTGGCGGCCGAGCACACCGAGCGCATCGATCTGGCCACCGCCATCGCCGTGGCCTTCCCGCGTTCGCCCACGCACCTGGCCCACATCGGCCACGACCTCCAGCGGTACTCGAAAGGCCGGTTCATCCTCGGGCTCGGCTCCCAGATCAAGGCCCACATCGAGAAGCGTTTCGCCGCCCAGTTCTCCTCGCCGGCTCTGCGGATGCGGGAGCTGATTCTGGCCACCCGGGCTGTCTGGCGCACCTGGGAGGACGGCGAGCCGCTCCGCTTCGAGGGCGACTTCTACCGCCTCACGCTGATGACGCCGTTCTTCAACCCCGGTCCGACGGGGTTCGGCACCCCCCGGATCTTCCTGGCCGCGGTGGGAGAGAAGATGACCGAGGTGGTCGGCGAGGTGTGCGACGGGATGTTCGTCCACGGCTTCACCACCGAGAAGTACCTGCGGGAGACGACCATTCCGGCGCTCGAACGCGGCCTGGCCCTCTCCGGCCGCACCCGGACCGACATCGAGCTGTCGTTCCCGACGTTCATGGTCACCGGCGAGACCGACGAGGAATGGCAGAAGGCCGACGCCGCCGTACGCGAGCAGATCGCCTTCTACGGCTCGACGCCGGCCTACCGGCCCGTCCTCGAGGCCCACGGCTGGGGCGAGGTGCAGGACGAGCTGAACCGGCTTTCCAAGCAGGGGGCGTGGAAGGAGATGGGGAAGGTCATCACCGACGACATCCTCGACGCCTTTGCCGTGCGGGGCTCGGCCAGCGAACTGCCCGGGCTCGTCATGGCCCGCTACGGCGACCTCGTCGACAGGATCTCGTTCTACGCCCCCTACCGCACCGACCCCGAGAAGTGGGCCGACGTGGTCGCCGGTTTCAAGGCGGCGTAGGCCCGGGCCCGCACCTCGTCGATCCGGTCCTTGCGCAGCAGGTCGAGCAGCTCCTCCTCGCGGTCGAGGAGCTGGCGCCACCGCTCGGCCCAGGTGGCGAAATCGTCCGTCCGGTCCTGCAGTGTGTCCGCCCGTGTCTGCCCGAGCACGTCGACCAGCGCCTCCCACTCCCAGCCGAGTTCGGCGGCGAGGCGGCGGCGGAGCCGCTTGGCCAAGGCCGGCGCCCGGCCCCCCGTGGAGATGCCGACGAGCAGCTCGCCTCGCCGCACGATCGACGGAACGGCGAAGTGGCAGTGGTCCACGTCGTCGACGGCGTTGCACAGCACCCGTTCGGCCTCCGCCTCGGCGAACACCGCCGCCCGCAGGGCCCGCTCGGCATCGGCGGCGATCACCAGGAAGGCGCCGGCCAGGTCGCCCCGCCGGTAGCACCGGGCGACGTGGGCGAGTTCCCGCCGGCGGACGAGATCGCGTAGCCCGTCCGTCACCTCGGCGGCGATGACGATGACGTCGGCATCGGCCTCGAGCAGCGCCCGGGCCTTGCGCTCCGCTTCGCCGCCGCCGCCGGTGACCACGCACCGCCGGCCGGACAGCTCGAGGGCGACGGGGTAGCGGAACGGCATGCCTGCACCGTAGGGCCGGGCCATGAAAGCGCCGTGTTGGCGTCGTTGCCGTTCTGTGAACAGCTTCTTGCCGCGGCGGGGGCGGGCCCGCCGCCGGTGAAGTCTCCTGTTCACACCCCGGATACAGACGGGGAACGCCGAAGAAACGGCCCGCCCTTACCTTCGGCTCATCATGAGGGAACAGAAGACCGTCGTCGTGGCCGGCCAGGGAATGGTCGGCTACAAGCTGCTGGAATGCCTGGTCGAGAACGGCGCCGTCGAGGACTGGCGGGTCGTGGCCTTCGGCGAGGAGCCCCGGGCGGCCTACGACCGGGTCAGCCTGTCGACGTACTTCGCCGGCCGCAGCGCCGAAGACCTGACCCTGGCCGATCCCGACGTCCTCGACCATCGGGCCATCGAGTTCGTCGCCGGCGACCCCGTCACGGCCCTCGACCGGGAGGCCCGCACGGTCACATCGGCGTCGGGCCGGGTCGTCGCCTACGACGCGCTGGTGCTCGCCACCGGGTCGTACCCCTTCGTGCCGCCGATCGAGGGCGGCGCCGTCGACGGGCGGGACGGGCCCGGCTGCTTCGTGTACCGCACGATCGAGGACCTCGACGCCATCCGCGCCTACGCCGCCGACTGCGGCACCGGTGTCGTCCTCGGTGGCGGGCTGCTCGGGCTCGAGGCCGCCGGCGCGCTGCTCGGCCTGGGGCTGCAGACCCACATCGTCGAGTTCGCCCCCCGGCTGATGGCCATCCAGGTCGACGAGGCTGGCGGGGAGACGCTCCGGCGGACGATCGAGGCGATGGACATCGCCGTGCACACGGCGAAGTCGACGACGAAGGTGCTGCGGTCAACCGCCGGCCGCCGGGTCGAGAGCCTCGCCTTCGCCGACGGGACATCGCTGCAGGCCGACATGGTGGTGTACTCGGCCGGCATCCGGCCCCGGGACGAGCTGGCCAGGGCGGCCGGTCTCGACCTCGGCGAGCGCGGTGGCGTGCTGACCGACGAAGCCTGCCGTACCTCGGACCGCAATGTCTACGCCATTGGTGAGTGCGCAGCCGTGGGCGGCCGCATCTACGGTCTCGTCAGCCCGGGCTACGCCCAGGCGCGGGTGGTGGCCGATCAGCTCGTCGGCGGGGACGCCACCTTCGACGGCGCCGACCTCTCGACCAAGCTGAAGCTCCTCGGCGTCGACGTGGCCAGTTTCGGGGACGCCCACGGCGCCACCCCCGGCTGCCACCAGCTGACGTTCGACGATCCCATCGCCGGCGTCTACAAGAAGATGGTCGTCTCACCGGACAAGGCCAAGCTGCTCGGCGGGATCCTCGTCGGCGACGCCTCCGACTACGGAACCCTGCACCAGTGGATGGCGTCGAACACCGACCTCCCGCTGCACCCGAGCGACCTGATCCTGCCCGGCCGGAAGGCCGGCGGCGGGAAGCCGCTCCTCGGCGTGGCGGCCATCGGTGCCGACTCGACCGTCTGCAACTGCAACAACGTGTCCAAGGGGGCGATCTGTTCGGCGATCAGCGACGGCGGCCTCACCACGGTGGGCCAGGTGAAGGCGGCCACGAAGGCCGGAACCGGTTGTGGGAGCTGCGTCCCGTTGTGCCAGGCCATCCTCCACCACGAGCTGGAGAAGGCCGGCGTCGCCGTCGACCGCAGCCTCTGCGAGCATTTCCCCTTCACCCGGGCGCAGCTCTTCGACATCGTGCGGGTGCGGCGGGTGCGGACGTTCGAAGAGCTGATCTCGGGCTGGGGCAGGGGCCGGGGTTGCGAGATCTGCCGGCCGACCGTGGCGTCGATGCTGGCGTCGCTGTGGAACGAGTACGTCCTCGACCCGGCCCACGCCGGCCTGCAGGACACCAACGACCGGTTCCTGGCCAATATGCAGAAGGATGGGAGC
>JAICYE010000379.1 GCA_025934385.1 Acidimicrobiia bacterium
ATCGGCCACCTCCGCCAGGTCGTCCCCGACGCCCTGACATTCAGCTGGGAGATGCTGTCGACCGGCACCGACCTCGAGGGCAGCGTCCTCGACGTGGAGAGCGTGCCGGCGGTCGTGTCGTGTTCGGCCTGTGGCGAGGAGACCACGCTCGACCTGCCGATCCTGGCCTGCAGCCGCTGCTACAGCCGGGACGTGACGCTGATCTCCGGAGAAGAGTTCGCCGTGGTCTCGCTGGAACTGGCACCTGTCGATTCCGGGACACCCGGCCCGGGCTGATGGGCCGTTTCCATCGCCACGCCGACGGGACCGAGCACGAGCACGATCACGACGTCGGTGACCACAGCGGTTACCCCCAGACCGCCGCGGCCCGGGTGATGGTCCTGGAGAACATCCTGTCGGAGAACGACCGGGTCGCCGGCGAGAACCGGCGGGATCTCCAGGCGGCCGGTGTCCGCACCGTCAACCTCATGTCGTCGCCGGGGGCGGGCAAGACGATGCTGCTGCAGCGGACGCTGGCCGCCCTCGGCGGCCGGCTGCGGGTCGGCGTCCTCGAGGGCGACATCGCCACGAGTCTCGACGCCGACCGACTCGAAGGGCTCGGGGCGGCGGTGGCGCTGGTCAACACCGAAGCGGGCTTCGGCGGCGAGTGCCACCTCGACGCCACCATGGTCCGGGCCGGCCTGGCCCGCCTGCCGCTGGCCGACCTCGACCTACTGGTGATCGAGAACGTCGGCAACCTCGTGTGCCCGGCCGAGTTCGCCGTCGGCGAGGACGCCCGGGCCATGGTCTACGCCGTGACCGAGGGCGAGGAGAAGCCGCTCAAGTACCCGGTCATGTTCCGGGCCGCCGACGTCGTCGTCGTCAACAAGATCGACCTCCTCCCCCACCTCGACTTCGACCTCCCCCGCTTCCTGGCCAACCTGGCCGACGTCAACCCGAAGGCCACGGTCATCGAGGCCAGCAGCCGGACGGGCGACGGCGTCGACGCCTGGTGCGCCTGGCTCCTGACCCTCGCCGGCCGCTGACCCCGGTAGCGTCCGGGCCGTGGGAGAGGTCTGGGCGATCGTCGTGGCCGGGGGCTCGGGGAGCCGCTTCGGCGGCGACGTCCCGAAGCAGTTCGTCCACCTGGGCGGCCGCCCGCTGGTGATCTGGGCTGGCGGGGCGGCGGCCGCCGCCTGCGACGGCGTCGTCCTCGTCGTCCCCGCCGCCAACGCCGAGGTCCGGCTCAATGCGGACGGTCCGTTCGTCGTCGCCTTCCCGGCGGAGGCAGGGAGCGTCGTCGCCGGCGGTCCGACCCGGTCGGCGTCGGTCCGGGCCGGACTCGCCGCCGTGCCCGAGGACGCCGAGATCGTGGTGGTCCACGACGCCGCCCGGCCGCTGGCCGGACCGGCGCTGTTCGAGCGGGTGGTGGCGGCCGTGCGAGGGGGCGCCGACGGCGCCGTCCCCGGCCTGCCGGTTCCCGACACCATCAAGCGGGTGGACGCCACCGGCGACGTGGCGATCGTGGTCGAGACGCTCGACCGGCCGGCGCTGCGGGCGATCCAGACGCCCCAGGCCTTCGCCGCCGCCGTCCTCCGCCGGGCCCACGCCGACGGCGGGGACGCCACCGACGACGCCGCTCTCGTCGAAGGCCTCGGCGCCACCGTCGTCGTGGTCGAGGGCGACCCCGCCAACCTCAAGATCACCGGCCCCGACGACCTGGCCCGGGCCGAAGCGCTGCTCAGCCGGCGGACCCAATGAGCGGCCGAGCGGCTCGGGCCTACCGGCGACCATCCCGGAGGACCGGGCGGTGAACGTCCGTGTCGGGCAGGGCTTCGATGTCCATCGCTGGAGCGACGATCCCGCTCTCCCACTGGTTCTCGGCGGCCTCGTCCTCCCCGGCGAGCGGGGCCTGGCCGGCCACAGCGACGCCGACGTGGTCGCCCACGCCGTGGCCGACGCCCTCCTCGGCGCCGCCGGGCTCGGCGACATCGGCGCCCACTTCCCCGACACCGATCCCCGCTGGGCCGGCGCCGACAGCCTGACCTTGCTGGCCCACGTCGTCGCGCTCGTCCGGGCCGAGGGCTGGTCGATCGGCAACGTCGACACCACCGTGGTGCTCGAAGCTCCGAAGCTGGCGCCGCACACGGCCGCCATGGAGGAACGCCTGGCCGGCGTCCTGGGGGCGCCCGTCAGCGTGAAGGCCAAACGGGCGGAAGGGCTCGGCGCCCTCGGCCGGGGCGAGGGGATCGCCTGCCTGGCCGTCGCCCTGCTGGAACGTTAGGAGCGCAGCAGGTCGCCGACCCGGACGGGCGTGAGGCCGTGGCGGTGGGCGGCCGTGACCATCGGCCCGAACGCCGCCACCGTGTGGGCGTGGCCGGTGTGGAGGCTCACGATGGCGCCGGGATGGAGCTTGGCCGCCACCCGGTCGGCGATCGTCGTCGCCGGCGGATCCTCGTAGTCGAGCGGATCGATGTCGTAGCCGACGACGGTGGGGTAGCGGGCCCGGCCCGCCTCGGCCAGGATCAGCGCCGAGGGGACGTCGACGCCCGACGGCCGGAACCAGGCGCCGGGCGAGCCGGCGTGGCGGGTGAGGGCGTCGCGGCAGCGGGCGATCTCGTCCGCCACCACCGGCGCCGCCGCCTGGCCGAGGGCCGGGTGGGTGTAGGTGTGGTTGGCCAGCTCGTGGCCGTCGCCGAGGATGGCGCCGGCCACCTCGGGATGCTGGTCGAGCCATGACCCGACGGCGAACACCGTCACCGGCGTCGCCAGCCGCTTGGCCTCCGCCAGCAGGTCGTGGAGCAGCCCGACATCGCCGGAGCCATGGAACGTGAAGGCCACCCGTCCGGAGTCCGACGGGCCGTGGCTCACGAAGGCCGCCGGTGCGGCGGGAACGGCCGGAGCGCTCGTCGTGGTGGCCGCCGGGTCGCGGTGGTCGGCGGACGGCGGCGCCGGGCGGGCCGCCCGCCGTGACGGCGTACAGGCGCCGAGCACGGCGGCCGAGGCGGCTCCGAGGAACGTCCGGCGACTGAGATCCACGGCCCCCATTCTTCCGCCTCGCGTGGCCGCCGCCCGGGCACCTCGGTTGGAGGCGCTCACCCCCGGGCTGGCGCAGAAATGTTTCCTGAAGCTTCCTGAAGCTTCCTGAACCCGACAGGGACGGGCCGCCCCCGTCCAGAAAGACCAAAGTGTGAAGAAGCTCCTGGAAAGCACCCTTCCGATGGCGATCGTGCTCGTGCTGACGGCCGGCGTCATCGCCGCCGGCGGCCTCATCCTCGGGCACGTCCGCCAGTCGGAGGACGCCTC
>JAICYE010000412.1 GCA_025934385.1 Acidimicrobiia bacterium
CGACGACGCCGGAGAACTGGTCCTCGGCGCCGATCGGGAGCTGGACCGGTACGGCGATGACGCCGAGGCGGCTGCCGAGCATCTCGACGCAGCGGTCGAAGTCGGCGCCGACGCGGTCCATCTTGTTGACGAAGACGATGCGGGGCACGCCGTACTTGTCGGCCTGACGCCAGACGGTCTCGGTCTGGGGCTCGACGCCGGCCACGGCGTCGAGGACGGCGACCGCCCCGTCGAGCACCCGCAGCGAGCGCTCGACCTCGACGGTGAAGTCGACGTGGCCCGGGGTGTCGATCAGCTGGATCGTGTGGTCCCGCCACTCGGTCGTCGTGGCGGCCGAGGTGATCGTGATCCCCCGCTCCCGCTCCTGCTCCATCCAGTCCATCGTGGCGGCGCCGTCGTGGACCTCGCCGATCTTGTGGCTCCGACCGGTGTAGAAGAGGATGCGCTCGGTCGTCGTCGTCTTCCCCGCGTCGATGTGCGCCATGATCCCGATGTTGCGGGTCTTGGCCAGGCGGGCGGCGGTCGTGCTCACGTTGCTCCTTCAGCGGTTCGGCGCGGGCGCGGTCACGCCCCTCGAGTGTCGGCGGTGGCCCTGGGGCCAGAGAGGGAATCGACACCTCTCGCCCCAGACTTGAGAGGTTTGCCCGGAGATCCGGGCGCAGGAATACCTACATCCGGGCGCCCTGGACTATTCCCCGATCGCACCATTTGTGGGCATTTGTCACTCAGTAAGCAAATTCTTGCGTTATGCAACGATTTTCTGCTACCAACCTGGGTGTTCGCTGGGGGTCGGGGGCACTGAGAGGACAACAGCGCATCTGACGAACGCTTCCTTGTCGGCCAACCCCCCGGCCTGGGGCCGGGGACCAAGGAGGTAGTGCATGCGCAGAATGCTCACCGTGCTGGCCGGGGCCGTCCTGGTGGTCGGTCTCGCCGGGCCGGTGGCGGCGGAAGGCAAGACCCATTCGGGCGACCAGCCGATCACCGCCATGCGGGACCATGGCGGGGATCATGGGGGTCACGGGGGTCACGGCGGACACGGCGGCCACGGTGGCGGCTGGAGTCACGGTGGCGGGCACCACGACGGTGGTCGCCACGGCGATTTCCACCACGGGGATCGCCACGGCGATTTCCACCACGGGGATCGCCACGGCGATTTCCACCACGGGGATCGCCACGGGGATTTCCACCACGACCGCGACCGGTTCGACCACGACCATGGCCGGTTCGACCACGATCGTGACCGGCACTTCCACCACGGCTACTACGACCGCTACTACTACGGCGGCTGCGGCTACTACGGCTGTGGCTACCCCTACTACTACGACGACTACGACTACGACGGCTACAACGACTGCGGTTACTACCGTCACCGGTACCACCGGTACGGCTACTACCGCCATCACTACCGCGGCTGCGACTACGACGATTACTACGGCGACTACGACGGCGGTTGTGGCGACTGCTACTACCACGGGTACGCCGTGACGGACGAGGCCGCACCTGCACCTGCCCCTGCTCCCGACTCTGCCCCTGTTGCCGACAGTCCCAGTCCCCAAGCGCAGACCGTCTCCGCCCAGCACCAGGACGACGACCCCGCCGCCGGGTCGATGCCGATGCCCATGACGCCGCCGCCGGCCACGGCCGCTCCGGCGCCCGCTCCGGCCCCGGCTCCGTCGGGTTCGGGCGACCAGGCCGCCCCGGCTCCGGCGCCTTCGGGCGACCAGGCCGCACCGGCTCCGTCGGGCGAGGCGAAGCCGGCTCCGGCTCCGTCCAACGACCCGTCCTCCGGCACCGCCAGCGACGGCCCGACGCGGCGCAAGCCCAACGTCACCGTCCCGCCGCGGGACACGAACCCCGACCCGTCCGACGCTCCCGGCACCGGCCGGGCGCACTACGACCGACCGCAGGGCTCGCATTCGAAGAAGGTGTCCGACAAGCACTGAACGACCCGCCGAGGGGGCGGCGAGGAGCTTCTGCAGATGCTCCTCGTCGCCCCTTCGTCGCGTTCCGGAAGCACGCGGAACGCCGCTCGGTGGCGCCCGTCCCGATTACTTCCGCAGTATTTGCCACGCATTGCGCATTTGGTTGCAGATGCTAACTAGTTCTGGTACATCTGGATTCGTTCGCTGGGGGTCATAGCGGCAGGGCGAGCAGGAAGGGCCGAGCTCTCCAACGCGTGACGAACACCTTTCCGAGTTGCGAACGCCTCGGGTCGCCCGGGGCAAGGAGGGTGTGAATGCGCAGGATTGGTGTCATCTTGGCTGGGGCTGCGCTGGCGTTGGCCCTGGTCTCGCCGGCGGTCGCCGGCGCCACTGAGAAGTCGAGCCACGAACCGACGATCACCGCCCAACATGCTCACGGCGGGCAGGGGCACGGCGGGCATGCTCACGGCGGTCACGGGTTCGCCCGCCACGACCACGGCCGCTTCTTCCGTCACGCCGGCTGCTGGGGCTGCGGCTATCCATACTTCTACGGCTACCCGTTCGGCTACGGCTTCGGCTACGGCTACGGCTACGGCTACCCCTACGGCTCTCCGTACGGCTATTACCCCGGCGGTTTCGGGTGCAACTTCGACTACCCGTGCGGCCCGCCCTACCCGGAGTCCAGCCCCAGCTGCGCCCGGGCGAGCTCCCGGTCGGCCCAGCCGGCGCCGAACGCGCCGTGCGGGTCGGCGGGGTCGAGTCGCCAGGCTCCTCCGCCCCAGCAGGCGAAGCCGGCGCCGAGCCAGGGCCAGCAGCCTCCGGCCGACCAGGGCATGGAGCCCGGCCCCGACCAGGGCCAGCAGCCTCCGGCCGATCAGGGTCAGCCGCCGGCGCCCGCGCAGGGCGGTCAGTACTGATCGACTGACCGGCAACCGGTTTCACGAGTAGGGCCGGAAGAGGCGGCGGGGGGCGACCCCCGCCGTTTCTTCTTTGTGCTCGACGGCGGCGGCGTCAGGCGACGGCGCCGGCCGAGCGCAGCTTGGCGATCTC
>JAICYE010000403.1 GCA_025934385.1 Acidimicrobiia bacterium
TCGAGGTCACCCCGGCGGAGCACCGACATCGGCCGGGCCGACGAGGTGGTGGCGTCGCCGGCCGCGCTCACGAAGCAGCGCTCCCGCTCGGCGGCCACCACCACCGCCCGGTTCACGGCGGCGTCGTCGGTGGCCGCGACGCACAGCCAGGCACCGCGGAGGTCGCCGGCCTCGAACGGGCGGAGGGCGGCCGTCAGCCGGCCGGCCTCGGCCCAGGCGGCGATGTCGGCCGACACGGCCGGAGCGACGACGTCGAGGCGGGCGCCGGTCTCGAACAGCTCTTCGACCCGGCGGGTGGCGACCCGGCCCCCACCGACCACCAGCACGCGCCGGCCGGTCAGCGTGAGGCTCACCGGGTAGCCGGTCATCCGGTCAGGCCCCCGAACCCCACGGCCCGACCGCCTTCGGCCGCCTCGTCGCGCCGCTGCTGGTAGAAGGACAGGATCTGCAGCTCGATCGACAGGTCGACCTTGCGCAGGGACACCCCCGGCGGGACGGCGATCACGATCGGGGCGAAGTTCAGCACCGAGGTGACGCCGGCGCTGACGAGGAGCTCGGCGACCTCCTGAGCGGCGCCGGCCGGCGTGGCGATGATGCCGATGGCCACCGCCCGCTCGGCCACGATCCGGGGCAGGTCCCGCAGCGGCTCCACCTCCAGCCCGCCAACGTCCTTGCCGCACTTGGCCGGGTCGGCGTCGACGAGGGCCACGATGCGAAAGCCCCGGGCGGAGAACCCCCGGTAATTGGCCAGGGCGGCGCCGAGGTTCCCGATTCCGACGATGACGACTGGCCAGTCCTGGGTGAGGCCGAGCTCCCGGGAGATCTGGAACAGGAGGTACTCGACGTCGTAGCCCACGCCCCGGGTGCCGTAGGACCCGAGATAGGAGAAGTCCTTCCGGACCTTGGCGGCGTTGACGCCGGCCATCTCGGCCAGCCGCTCGGAGGACACGGTCGGGATCCGCTGCTCGGCCATCTCCACCAGCGCCCGGTAGTAGAGCGGGAGCCGGGCGACGGTCGCCTCCGGGATCCGCCGCGGTCGGTCAGGCAACGATCACGCCCCTCAAGCCTTCGGAACGGGGACTTCTGCGCGCCCAGCGTACCGACTTTGTGATGAAATTCTCAAACTCCCCGGGGGGGAGGCGGAGCGGGGATTCCGGACGGGAGCGGGGGTCAGCCGCTGACGACGACCGTCCCGTGCAGCTGGCGGTGGACCTCGCAGTGGTAGGCGATCGTCCCGGCCTTGTTGAAGGTGTACTGCCAGGAACCCGACGACTTCCGCCCCGAGTTGAACGAGCCGTCGTCGGCGGTGACGGTGTGCTCGAGGCCGTTGTCGTCCCAGTTCCAGGTCAGCGGCTGGCCCACCTTGACGTGGACCTCCTTGGGGTTGTAGGCGATGCCCTTGATCGTCACCGGCCCGTTCCCCACGGCCGGGAGGGTCGTCTGCGACACACCGACGTCACCGCCGGTCTCGTGGTTGCAGCCGGCCGCGCCGACGAGGGTGACGGCGAGGACGAGCGCGGCGGGGAGAGCGAGGGGGCGCACGACCTCCGAGTTTAGGGGTCTTCTCGTTACGCTGAATGGCGCAATGGTCGCAGGCCTCGCCTTTCTCGCCACCGCCGTCGCCACGCTGTTCGCCGAGGCGACGTTCAAGCGGTGGCGCCAGGGGCACCGGCCCCACGAGGCCGCCTGGACGGTGTCGCTGGCCCTCTTCGCCCTGGCGTCGGCCTCCCTGGCCACGGGAGCCTCGACGGGATGGGACCGCGGCGTCTTCCGCGTCTTCTATCTCCTCGGGGCGGTGCTGAACGTCCCCTGGCTGGCGCTCGGCACGGTGTACCTGCTCTTCGGCGAGCGGGCCGGGAGGCGGGTGCGGGCGGTCCTCGTGTTCCTCTCCGGGCTGGCGGTCGGGGTACTGCTCACCGCACCGATGGAGGGCACGGTGGCCGGCTCGGCGACCATCCCGGTGGGCAAGGAGGTGTTCGGCGTCTTCCCCCGGGTGCTGGCCGGCGTCGGCAGCGGCCTCGGCGCCCTCGTCGTCTTCGGCGGGGCGGCGTGGTCGGCGGTGCGGTTCGCCCGGGCCGCTCGGCTCCGGGGCGCCGCCCCCCGGACCCGGGTGGGCGGGCCTCCCCCCGGGCGGATGGCGGCGGCCAACACCCTCATCGCCGTCGGCACGCTGGTGCTGTCGGGCGGGGGAACGCTGCAGGGCATCCTCGGCCACGACGAGGCGTTCACGGTCTCGCTGGCCGCCGGCATCACCATCATCTACGCCGGCTTCCTGGTGGCGGCGCGTCCGGCTTTCGTAAAGGGCCGTCGCGTTGTGGGCGAAATGACCACTGTGGGCGCTTAAGCGGGCTAGTCGGCCCTCCGATACCTCGACCAGACATCCAAACCCACGAAACGGCAAACCCGGGGAAACCCGGGGACGCAAAGCTACGGGCCTAACCCAGTTGGGGGGTATGGCCGCCGGGCTACCGAATGGGGGCGCACTCAGCCCTCTCGTGGATCCGACGCGAGCCAAAAAGGGGCTGAGTCCCGATGCGGAAGCTTGTGTATGGGCTGATCCTGGCCTTCGGCCTGTCGGTGTTCCCCGCCACCGGGGCGCACGCCGACACGGTGAGCGACGAGGCGTCCTTCGTCGCCAAGATCAACGACCTGCGGGTCGGCAAGGGCCTCCCGGCGCTGCAGGTCGACGCCAACCTCGTGGCCAAGGCCCGGACCTGGGCGGCCGGAATGGCCGCCGCCGGCAAGATCTGGCACTCCACCCTCTCCGACGGCATCACCGCCGACTGGCAGAAGCTCGGGGAGAACGTCGGGATGGGCGGTTCGGTGGACGGCCTGCACGCCGCCTTCGTGGCGTCGCCCCACCATTACGAGAACCTGGTCGACCCGGACTTCGGCTTCGTCGGGATCGGAATCGCCATGAACGGCGACACGATCTACGTCGCCGAGGAGTTCATGGAGCTGATGCCGCCCAAGGTCACCTCGGTGGTGGCGCCGGTCGTCAACCTGGTCTCGGCTCCGGCAACGACCACGACGACGGCGGCGCCGAAGGCCCCTAA
>JAICYE010000159.1 GCA_025934385.1 Acidimicrobiia bacterium
CTGCAGCGGCGCCTGTCGCGGCGCAGGCCGCGCCGGCGGCCCAGCCCGCCCCTCGGCCGGCCCCAGCCGCCGCGACGGCGCCGTCGTCGACCGGCGCTGAGCCGGCGGGGCCGCAACCGGCGTTCGTTTACCGGAATAGAGCGGAAATCGAACGCCAGAAGCCGGCCAGCGCCGGACCCACCGCAACTGGCGTTCGATTACCGGGATACAGCGGAAATGGAACGCCAGTTCGCGGCCGGGAGCAGCGAGAGCCCCGCCGGTAGAATCGGCGGCGTGCCGTATCTCGACCATGCCGCCACCACGCCGCTGCGCCCGGAGGCGCTGGAGGCCATGCTGCCGTTCCTCCAGGGCTCGTTCGGGAACCCGTCGGGCCAGCACGCTGCCGCCCGGGCGGCCAAGACGGCCGTCGAGGAAGCCCGGGAGCAGGTGGCGGCGGCGCTCGGGGCCCAGCCGGCTGAGATCGTCTTCACCGGCGGTGGCACCGAGGCCGACAACCTGGCCCTGAAGGGTGCCGCCCGCTCGGGGCGCGACCGGGGGTTCGGCGACGGTGTGGTCACCACGGCCATCGAGCACCACGCCGTCCTCCACAGCTGCGACCGGCTGGCCCGCGACGGCTACCGGGTCACCAGGGTCGGCGTCGACGCCGGCGGCGTCGTCGATCTCGACGCCCTGGCCGCCGCCCTCGACGAGCGCACCACGGTCGTGTCGGTGATGCTGGCCAACAACGAGGTCGGCACCGTCCAGCCGCTGGCCGAGGTCGCCGCCCTGGTGGCCGAGCGGGCGCCCCGGGCCGTGGTCCACACCGACGCCGTGCAGGCGGCCGCCTGGCTCGACGTCGCCGCCACCGCCGGCGGCGCCGCCCTCGTCGCCGTCTCGGCCCACAAGTTCGGCGGCCCCAAGGGCGTCGGCGCCCTCGTCGTCCGCTCCGGCGCTCGGCTGGTCCCGGTCATCGACGGCGGCGGCCAGGAGCGCGACCTGCGGTCCGGGACCCACAACGTGGCCGGCATCGTCGGCATGGCCGCCGCCCTCACCGCCACCGTCGCCCGGCGCAGCGAGGAGAAGCCCCGGGTCGCCGCGCTGCGGGACCGGCTGGCGGCTGGGATCGCCGCCGGCCTGCCCGATGGCGCCGTCCGCAGCAATGGCGACCCTGCCCGCAAGCTGGCCAACAACTGCCACCTGGCCTTCCCGGGGGTGGAGGCCGAGGCACTGCTCCTGCTCCTCGACCGCGACGGCGTGTGCGCCTCGGCCGGGTCGTCGTGCGCCTCGGGGGCGCTGGAGCCGTCCCACGTCCTGGCGGCCATGGGCCTGCCCGTCGACCTCGCCCGGTCCTCGGTGCGGCTGACCGTCGGCTGGCCGACCACCGAGGCCGACCTCGACGCCGCCGTCAAGGTCATCACCGCCGGGGTCGAGCGCCTGGCCGGGCGGGCGGCGGCCGGCGGCCGGGCCGGGCGCGTCCCCGCCCGGGGCTGACACGTATGGCCCGGGTCCTGGTCGCTATGAGCGGCGGCGTCGATTCCTCGGTGGCCGCCGCCCGGCTCCAGGCCTCCGGCCACGACGTCACCGGCGTCACGCTCAAGCTGTGGGGCGGTGAGTCGGACTCCGGCTGCTGCAGCGTCTCCGACGTCGAGGATGCCCGTCGCGTCGCCGCCCAGCTCGGAATCCCCCACTACACCTTCAACTTCGCCGACGACTTCACCGCCGCCGTCGTCGACCCTTACGTCGAGGCGCACGCCGCCGGGCACACCCCGAACCCCTGCGTGGAGTGCAACCGGTCGATCAAGTTCGGGCGGCTGCTGGAGCGGGCCGAGGCGACCGGCTTCGACGCCATCGCCACCGGTCACCACGCCCGGGTCGTGGCCGCCGCCCCCTCGGAGGACGGGCGCCGCCGGTACGAGCTGGCCCGGGGGCGGGACCGGGCCAAGGACCAGTCCTACGTTCTCTACATGCTCGGCGAAGCCGAGCTCGCCCGGCTGCTGCTGCCCGTCGGCGACATGACCAAGGCCGAGGTGCGGGCCGAGGCCGCCGCCCTCGGGCTGCGGACCGCCGACAAGGCCGAGAGCATGGAGGTCTGCTTCATCACCCGGGGCGGACGGGAACGGTTCCTGGCCGACCGGGGCGCGATGCGGGCCGGCGACGTCGTCGATCCCGCCGGGCGGGTCCTCGGCCGCCACGACGGCACCGCCCGGTTCACCGTCGGGCAGCGCCGGGGCCTCGGCGTGGCCGCCGGCGTACGCCGCTACGTCCTCGACGTCGACGCCGCCGCCGGCGCCGTCACGGTGGGCCCCTACGAAGCGCTGCTCCGGGACGACGTCCGCCTGACCGGGCTCACCTGGGCCGCCGGCGCGGCGCCGGATCCTTCCGAGCCTGTGCTGGTACAGGTCCGGGCCCACGGCGCGCCGTTCGACGGCTCCGTCGACGGTGACCGCGTGCGGTTCGCCCGCCCGCAGCCCCGGGTGGCGCCGGGCCAGGTGGTGGCGCTGTATCGGGGCGACACCGTCCTCGGCGGCGGCATCGCCGTCTGAGGGAGCCGGGTCGCACCCGCGCTTTGCTGTAACAGGTACATCAAAGCGCGGTGGTGAAGGGCGGTGAACGCCTACTTGGGCGGCATCCGCAGCGCCCCGTCGAGGCGGATGGTCTCGCCGTTGAGGTAGCCGTTGCGGACGATGTGCTCCACCAGGGTGGCGTAGTCGCCGGCCGGGTCGCCGAGCCGCGACGGGAAGGGGATCCCGGCGGCCAGCGCCTGGCGCTGCGACTCCGGCAGCAGGGCCAGCATCGGCGTGTCGAACGTGCCGGGGGCGATGGTGACGACCCGCACGCCGACGGCGGCCAGGTCGCGGGCGGCCGGCAGGGTGAGGCCGACGACGCCGGCCTTGGAGGCGGCGTAGGCGATCTGGCCGATCTGGCCGTCGAAGGCGGCGATCGAGGCGGTGTTGACGACCACGCCCCGCTCGTTGGTCTCCGTGGGTTCGGCAGCCGACATCGCCGCCGCCGCCAGCCGGAGCACGTTGAACGTGCCGATGAGGTTGATCGAAATGACGGTGGAGAACAGGTCCAGGTCGTGGGGCGTGCCGTCGCGGGCCACCACCCGGCCCGCCCAGCCGACCCCGGCGCAGTTGACGGCGATGCGCAGCGGGCCGAGCGAGGAGGCCAGCTCGACGGCGGCGGCGACGTCGCCGCCGTTGGTCACGTCGGTGGGGGCGAAGGCGACGGCGGCCGGGCCCAGCTCCTTGGCCAGCGCCTCGCCCTTGGCGGTGTCACGGTCGACGATGACGACCTTGGCTCCGGCGCCGGTGAGGCGGCGGACCGTCGCCTCACCCAGCCCCGAGGCGCCTCCGGTGACGAGGGCGGCGACTCCGGAAATCTCCATGGCCCGGCACAGTACGGGCCCGCCGGGGCTCCCGTAGCATCCGAGCGAGCGCCGAATCCGAGCTCGGCGCGAGGGTTGCGCTGGGCGGCGCCGGCGAGGACGAGGTGTGGGTCATGGATCGTCAGCGGGTCTCTTCGGGATCACCGTTCGAGCCGGCCATCGGGTTCTCCCGGGCGCTGCGGGTCGGGCCCCACGTCTTCGTCTCGGGGACGGCGCCCGTCTGGCCGGACGGGTCCTGCGACCCCGATCCGGCCGTGCAGGCCCGGCGCTGCCTGGAGATCGTCCTGGCCGCCCTGGCCGAAGCGGGGGCGTCCGCCGGCGACGTTGTCCGCACCCGGGCCTTCCTGGTCGACGTGGCCGATGCCCAGGCGGTCGGGGCCGTCCACGGCGAGGTCTTCGGGTCGATCCGGCCGGCGTCGACGATGATGGCCGTCTCGGCGCTGCTCGATCCCCGCTGGAAGGTCGAGATCGAAGCCGAGGCGCTGATCCACCCGTCCTGATCGGTTCTCGGCAGGATTTCCTGCGGATTCCGCGGTTTTCCCTGCCCAGAACCGTCAGAGCACCGAGCCCCGGGGCTTCTTCCTGGCGGCTGCCTCGGCCAGGAGGCGGTCGGTCTGGCGGGGGCAGAAGGCGAGGCGGCCGGCTTTCACCGACTCGCCGCCCCGCAGGCGGCCCCGGGCCCGGAACAGCTGGGCTTCCTCGGTCAGTTCGAGGACGAGGGAGCCGGCCGCGGCGCCGAGCCGCAGGTCGACGACGTCATCGGCCGGGGCGGTGGGGAACGGCAGCGGCCGGAGAGAGGCGATCCGCTCCCGGGGGAAGAGGACGGGGTCGATGAGCGTCAGCGGGTCCTTGAGGACGATGCCGGCGGGCACCAGCACCGCCCACCGCTGCGAGAGGGCATAGACCGACCGGCCGGCGGTGCGGACGACCGGAACGCCGACGGCCAGGGCGAGGACACCGGGCACCCAGCGCCGGTCGGCCAGCAGCAGCGGCCCCGCCACCGTGCCGGTGCCGATCAGGGCCACGGCCAGCGGCAGCGGCCCGAGCACCAGGGCCGGCGGCACCCGGAGCGGGAAGCGCCGCTCCTCGCCGTAGGCGGCGCCGTTCACGAACCGGTATCCGACCGCCGGGGTGAACGCCAGGCCGCAGGCCAGCGCGGTACCGGCCACGGCCAGCGCCGCCTTGAGCGGCCCGGCGGCCGGGGCGGCCCCCAGGGCCAGCACGACGGCCACCGGGGCGGCGATCCGCAGGGCGGTCAGGCCGAGCGGGCGGGGGGCGAACGAGGCGAGCAGGACGCCGCCCCACAGCAGCCAGAGCAGGACGCTGGCCACCGCCCGAGGTGCGGTGGACCAGGAGTCGAGCGCAGCGGCGGCGGCCGGCCCGGCGACGATGACCAGGGACGCCCAGGCCAGGGGTTGAAGCCGGACGAGCAGAGGAGGCTCCCAGGAGGCGCGAACGGTGGCTCCTATACTACCGACGGTCGTTTTTGAACCTTCTGCACCGGGAGCGCCCGTGGCCGATGTCCGTCTCGTCGATCTCGAGGTGCTGAAGCGCTTCAGTCTGGTGTTGCGGCGGGAGTACGCCGACGCCGAGGACGTCCTCGCCGCGCTCGACACGAGCCGCGGCCTAGTGCTCGCCGCCCTCGGCCGGCCGGCGCCGGCCAAGGGGGCCACCAAGGCGCCGGCCAAGGGCGCGGACAAGGGCGCGGCCAAGGCCACGAAGGCGCCGGCCAAGGCCGCACCGGCGAAGACCGCCGGAGCGAAGGCGACCGGAGCCGCGAAGGCGGCGCCGGGCAAGGCCGGCGGGGCGGCGAAAGCCACCGCGACGAAGGCGCCGGCGGCGGGGAAGGCGGCCCCGGCCAAGGGCACCGCCGGCAAGGGCCCGGGACCGGTCAAGACCACTCCGGCCAAGGCGGCGGCGGCGTCGGGCAAGGCGGCGCCGGGTCCGGCTGCCTCGAAGGCCGGCCCGGCGGGCAAGGCCACCGGCGGCCCGGCGGCCAAGGCGACGGCCGCGCCGGCGGCGAAGGCCCCATCAGCGTCGGCAACGAAGGCGCCATCGACGGCGAAAGCTCCGGCCGGCCCGGCGGCAAAGTCTCCGGCCGCGCCGGCTGGGCGGGCTCCAGTTGCCCCGGCGACCAAGGCTCCGGTTCCGCCGGCGACCAGGGCTCCGGGTCCGCCGGCGACCAGGGCTCCGGTTCCGCCGGCCACCAAGAGCCCGGCGCCTCCGGCGGCGAAGGCGTCCGGGGCCGGGGCCGCCGTCCCGGCTCCCTCACCGGCCCCGGCTCGTCCCGCCACCGGGGCTTCGCTGTTCCCGAAGGCTGCCGGTGCGCCGAAGCCGGCGGCGGCCAAGCGCCCGACCCAGAGCCCGCTGGGGGCGTCGCTGTTCTCCCAGTCGGAGGCCCGCCAGTCGCCGGCCCGCCCGGCGTCCGCGCCGCCAGCGGCTCAGCCGCGCCCGGCTCCGACCCCGCCGGCCGCTCAGCCGCGCCCGGCTCCGACCCCGCCGGCCAC
>JAICYE010000480.1 GCA_025934385.1 Acidimicrobiia bacterium
CTGCTTCGAACGGGCGCTGGACCTGGCCGGCTACGACCGGCTGCGAGGGGAGCAGCGCTCCCGGCGGGCTCCCGGCAACAGCGGCGGTCGGGCGATCGGCGTCGGCCTCGCCTGCGTGGTCGAGCCGTCGGCCTCGAACATGGGCTACATCTCGTTGCTCGATCCGCCCGAGCGGCGGGCGGCGGGGCTCCCCAAGGACGGCAACGCCGAAACGGTGGCCATCGCCATGGACGCCGGCGGCGGCGTGACCGTGTCGTTCACATCGACGCCGCAGGGTCAGGGGCACCGGACGGTGGCGGCCCAGATCGTGGCCGACGCCCTCGGCCTGGCGCCGGGCGACGTGACCGTCCTGCCCGGGGCCGACACCGGCGCCCGGCCGTTCACCGTCAGCGCCGGCAACTACTCCAGCCGCTTCGCCGTGGCGGTGGCCGGTGGCGTGCACGTCGCCGCCGTCCGCCTCGCCGAGCGCGTCCGGGCGATCGCGGCGGAGATGCTCGAGGCGGCGCCGGGCGACGTCGAGCTCGTCGACGGCGCCGCCCGCGTCCTCGGATCGCCCGACCGGTCCGTGTCGTTGCGCCGGGTGGCCGGCGCCGCCCACTGGGACCCGGCCGGCCTCCCCGGGTCGGGGCCCGCGGGTCCGGGCGGCCCGGCCGTCGATGGACTCGCCCTCACGGCCACGTTCTCGGTCCCGGGCCTGGCCGCTCCGGCGCCGGACGACACCGTCAACTCGTCGGCCGCCTACGGCTTCCTGGCCGACGTCGCCGTGGTCGAGGTCGACACCGACACCGGCGAGGTGCGGGTGCGGGACTACGTCACCGTCCACGACGCCGGCCGCGTCCTCCACCCGGCGCTGGCCGAGGGGCAGGTGCTCGGCGGCCTGGCCCACGGCCTCGGCGCCGCCCTGCTGGAGCGCCACGTCTACGACGAGGCCGGCAACCTGCTCACGACGACGTTCGTCGACTACCCGACGCCGACGGCGACCGAGCTCCCCCGCCCGGCGACGGCGATGGTCGAATCTCCGTCCCCGGTCACGCCGCTCGGCGCCAAGGGCCTTGGCGAGGGCACGGCGATGACCGCCCCGGCGGCCATCGCCAACGCCGTGGCCGACGCCCTCGGCCTCGACGCCCGCTCCGATGACATCGATCTGGAGCTGCCGCTGACACCGGCCCGCGTCTGGGCGCTCATCCGTGCGGCAGACCGGCGTTCCTCTGCAACACCCCCTGTTGCGCAGGAACGCCGGAAGCGCCTGCCGCGGTGGTTCGTGCTCGGGGTGGCCGGCGCCGGTGCCGTTGTCGGGTTCCTGCCGATCGTGCCGGGCCGGCGCCCGGCCGGGGCGGCGGCCGGACCGGCGCCGCCGGCGGTGTTCGCCGCCGGGGCCGAGGCGTGGGCCTACAGCATCGAGGTCGGCGTCCCCGGCCCGCTCGGCCCGCTGGCCAGCCACACCACGGCGGCCATCGACAATTCGCCCCACGCCCAGGGGGCGGCCGGCCTGGCCGACCCGGGCTACCTGGTCAGGGCGGCGGCCCAACTGGTGGCCGGCGTGCCGACACCGGCGTACTGCGAGAGCGCCTGGCCGGAGGGGCCCGACCACGCCGACTGCGGCGCTCCCGGCGGGGCGGCGGCCGTGAGCCGCACCGCGTCCGGCGCCGGGCCTGACGCCATCGCCACCGCCGGACTCGGTCAGGTGGCGGTCGGTTCGGGCGCCCCGGCCCTCACGATCGCCGCCCAGTCGACGACCTCACAGGCCGAGCTCGGCCGCGACGGCCTGCTCCATGCCCGGGCCGACGTGACGCTCTCCGGCGTCGCCGTCGCCGGTGGCGCCCTGCGGATCGGGACGCTCGGCGTTCACCGGGAGGCGGCCGCCGGCGCGCTGCCCGGCGGGACGCAGACAACGGCTGGCGTCACCCTGGGAGGGATCACGGTGGCCGGCAAACCGGTCGAGCCCGGCGCCGACGCTGTCCGCAGCCTGGCCCAGGCCACCCGGCAGGCCTTCGGCAACACCGTGGTGGTGGACGGGCTGAGCGGCACGCAACAGCAGACGCCCGACGGAAAGCTGGTGGCCGAGAGCGCCGGGCTGCAGATCACCTGGCGGCCGCAGAAGGACCGCTCGGTCCGCATCGTGCTCGGCTACGGCCGGGTCCTCGTCTACGCCACTGCACCGTTGGCGGCGGCTGCGCCGGCTCCGGGTGACGTCGCCGCTCCCGGCGCCGGTGGCACTGTGCCTGGCGCGAGCAGCGCAGCGCCGGGGCCAGCCGCCGGTGGCGCAACGGCCGGGGCGCCGGCCTCGGCGTCGGAGTCGGAGTCGGAGTCGCTCGCGGCGTCGCCGCCGTCGAACGCCGTCCTCCCGTCCAACGCGTCGTCCGCCACACCGGGCCTCGGCAGCGGCGGCGTGACGGCCGCGCCCGGCACGGCGGTGCAACCGGGTGCGCCGGCTGGCACGGCGCCGCCGGTCGAGGCGGCCGCGCCGGCGCCCGTCCCCTTCGGCCGGCC
>JAICYE010000116.1 GCA_025934385.1 Acidimicrobiia bacterium
CTATCCGCAGCCGAGCGGCCGCCGGGCGGCCGTCGTCGCCCTCCTGCTCCTACTCGGCAGTGTGGTGCTGGCCATTCTCCGGCCGCGCCTGGCCGGAACCATCGGCGTGCTGGTGGCGATCATCGCCATGGTCATGCTCCACGAGCTCGGCCACTTCGTGATGGCCAAGCGGGCCGGGATGAAGGTCACCGAGTTCTTCCTGGGGTTCGGGCCCCGGCTGTGGTCGGTCCGCAAGGGCGAGACGGAGTACGGCGTCAAGGCCATCCCGGCCGGGGGCTACGTCCGCATCATCGGGATGAGCAACCTCGACGTCGTCGACCCGGTCGACGAGGACCGTACCTACCGGGCCAAGCCCTACCGCGACCGGCTCGGCGTGGCGGTGGCCGGCTCGACCATGCACTTCATCATCGCCTTCTTCCTCCTGCTGGCGGTCTACGCCGCGGTCGGGATCCCGTCGGCCCGGCCGGTCATCCAGCAGATCGTCCCGGACTCGCCGGCCCAGCACAGCGACTTCCGCGTCGGCGACCGTATCGTGGCCGTCAACGGCACTGCGGTGAAGGACTGGGAGGACATTCCGAAGTACATCCAGTCCCACGGCGAGTCGGAGTTGGTCTTCACCGTCATCCACAAGGGCAGCACGCAGCGGTCCGACGTCGCCCTCAAGCCCCGGGCGGAGACCGTCGACGGGAAGCAGATCCCTCGGGTGGGGATCGGCCCCGAGCAGTTCCTCCAGACCAAGCCGCTCCCCTCGGCCGTGGTGACGAGCACGACCGAGATGCCCAAGTTCATGTGGGAGACGATCAAGGCGCTGGGCGGCCTCTTCTCGCCCAACGGGATCGAGAACTACGGGCACCTGCTGACCAACAGCGGTGGGAACAACAACGACCGGCTGCTGTCGCCCTACGGTGCGGCCCGGGTGGCGAGCCAGGCCGTCGACGACGGCTGGGGCGCGGTGCTGATGTTCCTGTTCGCCATCAACATCTTCGTCGGGATCTTCAACATGGTCCCGCTGCTCCCGCTCGACGGCGGCCACGTGGCCATCGCCACCTACGAGAAGATCGCCTCGACGGTCAGGCGCCGCCGGGTCCAGGTCGACGTCCAGCGGCTGATGCCGATCACCGCCGCCGTCCTCTTCGTGCTGGTGATCCTGGGCCTCTCGGCCCTCTACCTCGACATCTTCCGGCCCGTCTCCGGCCCGTAACCGGTGAAGTCGGCCGCGGCGGGGTAGTGGGATCTCCGCAGGATCTCCGGACGCTGCGGACGGGAACTCCGCGGCCGCGCCCGTACGCTGGAGGACGATGAACCCACGCCGCCAGACCCGCCGGATCCACGTCGGCTCCGTGGCCGTGGGCGGTGGCGCTCCGGTCACCGTCCAGTCGATGACGACGACCAAGACGGCCGACGTCGACGGGACGCTGGCCCAGATCTACGCCCTGTCGGCGGCGGGGGCCGACATCGTGCGCTGCACCTGCAACGAGGAGGAGGCGGCCGAGGGGCTGGCCCGTATCGTGCCCCGCGCCCCCGTCCCCCTCATCGCCGACATCCACTTCCAGTACAAGCTGGCCCTGGCGGCCATGGAGGCCGGCGTCGCCGGGCTGCGGCTGAACCCGGGCAACATCCGCAAGGCCGACCACATCCGGACGGTGGCCCGGGAGGCCAAGGACCGGGGGCTGTCGATCCGCATCGGCGTCAACGCCGGCAGCCTCGACCCGGCGCTGTACGAGCGGTTCGGGGGCGCCACCGCCGAGGCGCTGGTGGCCAGCGCGGTGCACGAGCTCGCCCTCTTCGAGGAGGTCGGCTTCTCCGACGTGAAGATCTCGGTCAAGGCGTCGTCGGTGCCGCTGATGATCGACGCCTACCGGCTGCTGGCCGACACCGTCGACCATCCGCTCCACCTCGGCGTCACCGAGGCCGGGCCCCCGCCCCAGGGGCTGATCAAGTCGGTGGCCGGGATCGGGACGCTGCTGGCGGAAGGGATCGGCGACACGATCCGCTTCTCGCTGACGGCCGATCCGGTCGAGGAGGCCCGGGCCGGCCGCAAGCTGCTCGAGGTGCTCGGGCTGCGGGAGCGCAAGGGGCTCGACCTCATCGCCTGCCCCTCGTGCGGGCGGGCCGAGGTCGACGTCATCCGGGTGGCGCAGGAAGCCGAGGCGGCTCTGGCGGAGCGGAACATCCCCTTGCAGGGGGCGGTCAGGGGCTGTGTGGTCACCGGGCCCGGCGCGGCCGGGGCGGCCGACCTCGGCATCGCCGGCGGGCGGGGGAAGGGCCACCTGTTCGTCCGCGGTCAGGTGGTCCGGGTGGTCCCCGAGGCGCAGATGGTCGACGCCCTCGTCGAGGAGGCGGAGCGGATCATGGCCGAGGGGATCGAGGCCCGGCTGGCCTCGGTCGACGCCGGGGCGGTGGCCGAGGCCGAGGCGACCCGGGCGGCGCTGCTCGGCGAGCAGGGCCTCGACGCCAACGACGACGCCGTCCGCATCGCCCGCATCCGCGACCTGGCCGGATGAACATCGGCGGACCGCCGTCCCCGCCCGATACCCTCGGTGGCCATGCGGATGTCACGACTGTTCCTGCGGACCCTTCGCGACGACCCGGCGGACGCCGAGGTCGACAGCCACCGGCTGCTCGTCCGGGCCGGCTACATCCGCAAGGTGGCGGCCGGCATCTACTCCTGGCTCCCGCTCGGGTACCGGGTGCTCCGCCGGGTGGAGGAGATCGTGCGGCAGGAGATGGACGCCGCCGGCGCCCAGGAACTGCTGCTCCCGATCATCCAGCCCCTCGAGCTGTGGCAGCGGACGGGCCGGGACAAGGCCTACGGGCCGCTCATGTTCCGGCTGACCGACCGCAAGGAGACCGGCTTCGCCCTGGCCCCCACGGCGGAGGAGGTCATCACCACCACGGTCGGCGGTGAGTACGGCAGCTACCGGGACCTGCCGGTGAACGTCTACCAGATCGGCTGGAAGTACCGCGACGAGCTGCGGCCCCGCTTCGGGCTGCTGCGCAGCCGCGAGTTTTTGATGAAAGACGCCTACTCCTTCGACACCGACGTCGAGGGTCTGAAGGCCAGCTACAAGCTGATGTACGACGCCTACCACCGCGTCTTCGAGCGCTGCGGCCTGTCGTTCCGGCCGGTGGAGGCCCAGGCCGGCGAGATCGGCGGCGATGTCAACCACGAGTTCATGGCCGTCGCCGCGGTGGGGGAGGACGACTTCGTCTGGTGCCGCAGCTGCGACTACGCCGCCAACGTCGAAGCAGCGGTGCGGGGCCGGACCGTGCGGATGGCGCCCGGGCCGGTCGACGACCCTGGCCCCGTCGCCCCGATCGAGCCCGTCCCCACCCCGGAGCTCCCCGGGATCAAGGGCGTGGCCGAGTTCCTCGGCGTCGAGCCGCGGGACATGCTCAAGTGCATCGCCTTCGACGTCGACGGGGAGATGGGCCTCGCCCTCGTCCCCGGCGACCGGGAGGTCAACCCCTACGCCCTCAACCGGGCGCTGCCCGGCCGCAAGGTCCGCCTGTGGGACGACGCCGACTTCGACGCCCATCCCGATGTGCCCCGGGGCTACATCGGGCCCGACTTCCCCGGCGCCACCGTGGTCGTCGCCGATCCCGAGATCGCCTCGGGCTGGGAGTGGGCGACCGGCGCCAACCGGGTCGACCACCACGTCCGCCACGCCGTCCCGGGGCGCGACTTCCACCCGACGACCGAGGCCGACCTGGTCACCGTCGTCACCGGCGACGCCTGTCCCCGCTGCGGGCAGCCCCTGTCGGTCGACCGCGGCATCGAGGTCGGCCACACCTTCCAGCTCGGCACCAAGTACTCGGTGGCCCTCGGCGCGGACTACACGGACGAGACCGGCCAGCAGCATCCCATGGTCATGGGCTGCTACGGCATCGGCGTCTCCCGGGTGGTGGCGGCGGTGGTGGAGGAGCACCATGACGGCAACGGGCTCGTCTGGCCCGAGGCCCTGGCGCCCTACGCCGTCCACCTCCTCAGCCTCCCCGGCAAGGGCGAGGCGGCTCCGGCGGTGCGCGACGCCGCCGACCGGCTCTACGACGGCCTGCGAGCCGCCGGCGTCGACGTCCTCTACGACGACCGCGACCAGAGCCCGGGGGTGAAGTTCGCCGACGCCGACCTGCTCGGCCTGCCCGTCCAGCTGATCCTGGGGGCCAAGGGCCTCGCCCGGGAGGTGGTCGAGCGCAAGGACCGGCGGACGGGCGAGCGCGACGAGGTGGCCCTCGACGCGGTCGTCGGGCTACTCTCTGGTCGCTGACCGGTCTGCGGTTGTGGCCCGGCCGGTAGCGGGCGCGGTCGCGCCCTGCTGGACTATATTGGTGGGTCACTCAGCCGAGCGGGAGCGGGACGTGGGCGTGAGCCCACGTTTTTTCTTGAGAGAACGAAGGAGGTGCGCGGTGGCTGACCAGAGTGCGGTGCGGGCCGCCGCTGAGCCCATCCTGTCGTCGCTCGGCCTGGAACTCGTCGACGTGGAGTTCGAAGGGGCCGGCCGGGCCCGCACGCTGCGGCTCAGCGTCGATCGCCAGGGCGGCGTCGATCTCGACGCGCTGGCCGAGGCCACCGCGCCGGTGTCCGACGCCCTCGACGCCGCCGACGCCGTCGCCGGTCCCTACAACCTCGAGCTGTCGAGCCCCGGCGTCGAGCGCCCGCTGCGGCGCCCGTCGGAGTTCCGCCGCTTCGTCGGGACGACGGTCTCGGTGAAGACGCAGGAGCCAGTGGCCGGCGCCCGGCGCCACCGCGGCCTCCTCGCCGCCGCCGACGAGGACGGTATCGATCTCGAGGTCGACGGCGCCGCCCGCCGGTTCACCTACGACGCCATCGCCTCGGCCCGCACCGTGTTCGAATGGGGCCCCGCACCGAAGCCGATCGGTCCGGCCAAGCAGGCCAGGAACAACAGGCCGGTCAAGGAGAGGTCAGGACGATGAACTTCGAGTTGATGGAGGCCCTCCGGGTCATCGAACGGGAGAAGGGCATCAACTTCGAGGTGCTCCTCGAGGCCCTGGCCAACGCGCTCGTCACCGCCTACAAGCGCATGCCCAACGCCGCCGAAGAGGCGCTGGTCGAGATCGACGCCGAGAGCGGTGAGATCCGGGTCGTGGCCCAGGAGCTCGACGAGGAGGGCGCCGTCATCCGGGAGTGGGACGACACGCCGTCCGACTTCGGCCGCATCGCCGCCCAGACGGCCAAGCAGGTGATCCTGCAGCGCATCCGTGAGGCCGAGCGGGAGATGAAGTACGAGGAGTACGCCGGCCGCGAGGGCGACATCGTCACCGGGATCATCCAGCAGTCCGACCACCGCTACACCCTGCTCGACCTCGGCAAGGTGGAGGCGCTGCTGCCCCAGGCGGAGCAGGTGCCCTACGAGCGCTACGAGCACGGGGCCCGGCTGAAGGCCTACATCGTCGAGGTGCGGCGGACCTCCAAGGGCCCGCAGATCGTCGTGTCCCGCACGCACCCCGGCCTGATCCTCCGCCTCTTCCAGCTCGAGGTGCCGGAGATCGTCGAGGGCGTCGTCGAGATCAAGGCCATCGCCCGGGAACCCGGCCACCGCACGAAGATCGCCGTGGCGGCCAACGACCCCAACGTCGACCCGGTCGGCGCCTGCGTCGGGGCCCGGGGGTCGCGGGTGCGGATGGTCGTCAACGAGCTGCGGGGCGAGAAGGTCGACATCGTCCCCTACTCGCCCGAGCCGGCCGAGTTCGTGATGAAGGCCCTGTCGCCGGCCAAGGTCAAGGAAGTCCGCATCGTCAACGAGACGGGGACGGCCGAGGTCGTCGTGCCCGACTACCAGCTGTCGGTGGCCATCGGCAAGGAGGGCCAGAATGCCCGGCTGGCCGCCCGGCTGACAGGCTGGCGGGTCGACATCAAGAGCGAGTCGCAGCTGTATGAAGAGGAGCAGAACCCGGTCGAGGAAGAGTGGGCGGCCGGCGAGTGGATCACCGACGAGTCGGGCCAGATGGTGTGGCAGCCGGCCGAGGGCGGCGAGGCCGTCTCGGCGTCCGACGCCGGGTACGGCGAAGCGAAAGCCGGCGGTGACGAAGCGGTAGCGGCGGCCGCCGGCGAGGCGGAGCCGGAGGCCGAGGAGAAGCCCGACGAGAACATCCCGGTGGAGGCGGAGCCCGCGGTTGCTGCCGCGGCCGACGGGACCGATGCCGCTGCGGCCGGCACTCCGGTTGCCGACGCCGCGGCGGAGGGCGCCGATGCCTGACGTCGCCGTTCGCTCCCACACGCCCGAGCGCACCTGCATCGGCTGCCGGCACAAGGCCGGGCCTTCGACGCTGGTGCGGGTCGCCCGCCGCCCCGATGGTGTACTGGCCGTGGGGCGAGGGGAGCCGGGGCGGGGAGCATGGCTGTGTGCCGCGTCAGCATCCTGCTTCGACGCCGCCGTCCGGCGCCGGGCGTTCGGCCGGGCGCTGCGCTGTGAGGTCCCGGCGCATGAGTTGGAGCGGCTGCGTGGAAAACTGGTGAGTGGGGGCGACAGCTCCCGGCACGGCCCGCTGGGCCGGCCATTGGAAGGGGTTGGCGGAGCGTAGATGGCGAACAAGAGGATCCGGGTCTACGAGCTGGCGCGAGAGCTCGGGCTTTCCAACAAGGAAGCCCTTGATCTCTGCGAACGCCTGCGGATCGGGGTGAAGAGCCACTCCTCGAGCATCGAGGACCCTCAGGCCGACCGGGTGCGCCGCCTCGCCGATACCGAGGGTCTCCGTCGCCAAACGCAGCCCGAGCCCGAGCCCGAGCCCGAGCCGGCGGCGGCCGCAGCTGCC
>JAICYE010000584.1 GCA_025934385.1 Acidimicrobiia bacterium
CGTCGCCGCCGTTGGCCTGGGCCAGCCCGGCCACGATCGAAAGGCCGAGGCCCGTGCCCGGGATGCCGGCGCCGGCCGGCCCTCCGCCGAGGCGGGCGAACCGGCCGAAGAGCCGGGGCACGAAGTCCTCCGGCACGCCGTCGCCCTCGTCGGTCACCCGGATCACGACGGCCGCCGGGTCGCCGCCGGGCTCCCGGGACGCCGTCACCGTGTAGGGCGGGGCGCCGTACTTCAGGGCGTTGGTGGCGTAGTTCACCAGGGCCTGCTGGAGGTGGGCCGGGTCGACCCGGGCGGTGAGCCCGGCGTCGCAGCAGACCTTGAAGTCGGCGGCGGCGGCCGGGCCGGCGGCGGCCAGGGCGGCGTCGATGGCCTCCATCAGGCAGACCTCGGCGGGGTGGGCGCTGACGGCGCCGGCCTGGAGGCCCTCGTGGGTGAGGAGCGTGTCGGTCAGCCGGCGGAGCCGCTCGGTCTGGGCCAGGATCGTCGAGAGGCTTTCGGTCTGCTCGACCGGGGTGAACGTCTCGGGGGCGTCGCGCAGCAGGTTGGCGTAGCCGGAGATGATCGTGATCGGCGTCCGGATCTCGTGGACCACCATGGCCAGGAACTCCCGGATGGCGGTGTTGGTGGCGGCCAGCCGGTCGCCGGCGCCGGTCGACTCGGCCAGACGGGCCTGCAGGGTGGCGAGCTGACCGGACCGCTGGACGGCGTAGAGCAGCGTGCGGCCCAGGGCCTCGGGGTCGGTGCTCCACTTGACGACGAAGTCCTGGGCGCCGTGCTCGACGGCGGCGATGCCGAGGTGCTCGGACACGCTGCCGGTGCAGACGACGACCGGCACCCCGCCGGCGGCGGCCGCCACCCGGGTGAACGTGGCGAGGCCCTCGCAGTCGGGGAGGTGGAGGTCGAGGACGATGACGTCGAAGGCCTGATCCGGTCCCCCGTCCTCGGCCAGCCGCGCCAGTCCGTCCCGGAGCGTGGACACCGACTCGACGCTGAAGTCCGCCACCAGGGACCGGCCGAGCACGGCCCGGACGAGCTCGGTGTCGGTGGCGCTGTCCTCGATGTGCAGCACGCGGATGGACCGTTCCACGGCGCGGATTGTAAGCCCGAGGCCCGCGACCGTGACCCGCCGACGGGCGCCCGCCGCAGGCCGGCTTACAGCATGCGCCGGCGCCGGCGGGCCGGGCCCGGCCGGGGCCGCAGCGACGCGCTGGGCGGCGGCGATCCGGCCGCGGCGGCGCCGTCGGTGCCGGTGGCCACCTCTGCTTCGGCGACGGCCTCGGCGGCCTCGGCGGCCGGATCCCACCCCGCCAGGTCGTTGAGTCTGGCGTCGTTGGAGAACACCTCGACCACCGGCTGGGCGATCCCGAGCCGGCGCTGGAGGCCCTCGGTCTCCCGCTCCTGGTCCCAGAGGACGAGGCTCACGGCCACGCCCGTCTTCCCGGCCCGGGCGGTGCGGCCGGAGCGGTGGAGGTAGGCCTTGTGGTCCTCGGCGGGGTCGTAGTGGAGGACGACGTCGACGCCCTTCACGTCGAGGCCCCGGGCGGCGACGTCGGTGGCCACGAGGGCCCGGATGGCGCCCGAGCCGAAGTCGGCCATGGCCCGGGTGCGGGTCTTCTGGGGGAGGTCGCCGTGGATCACGCCGACCTTCACGCCGGCCCGGCGCAGGTCCGAGGCGACCCGGTCGGCGCCCCGCTTCGTGCGGACGAACACGAGGCACCGCTCGGC
>JAICYE010000421.1 GCA_025934385.1 Acidimicrobiia bacterium
GCTGCGGCAGGCGGGCTTCGCCGTCACCGTCCTCGAGTCCGACGATCACGTCGGCGGGCGGATGGCCACCATCGAGCGGGCCGGGTTTCGCATCGACACTGCCGCCGCCATCCTGCCCACGACCTACACCCGCATGGTCGGACTGATCGCCGACGCCGGCCTGTCGGCGGAGGTCGTCCCGACCTCGGACCTCGTCGGGATCGTGCGGGAGGGGACGGTGCACCGGATCCGCAGCCACGCCAAGGCGGACGGGCTCACCACGAAGCTCCTCTCCCCTGCCGCCAAGCTCCACATGGTGAAGATGGTGGCCGACCTCGTGCGGGCCGGCGACCAGCTCGACTGGTACGACCTCGGCCGGGCCGCCGACCTCGACGTCGAGACCGCCCGGCACTACGCCGACCGTCGCCTCTCCCCCGAGATCCTCGAGTGGATCGTCGACCCGGCGCTCGGGGCGCTGTTCGTCGCCTCGCCGGAGCGGCTGTCGGTGGTCGACTTCCTCTTCGCCGTCCGCAACATCCTCGGCGGCTCGTTCTTCAACTCCCCCAAGGGCGTCGGCTTCCTCCCCGAGGGCCTCGTCCGCCACGTCGACGTCGAGCTCGGCGCCCGCTGCACCTCGGTGGAGGAGCGGGCCGGCGGCGTGACCGTGACCTGGGACCGGGCCGCCGAGGCGGACCACGTCGACGAGGCGGCGGCCTGCGTGATCGCCCTCTCCGGCCATCAGATGCTGGCGATCTACCCCCAGCTCGATCCCGTCCGCCGGGAGGTGGTGGAAGGGATCGAGTACTCCACCTGCGTCGACGTCCACCTCGGGCTGTCGGCACCGCCCGACGAGCCGACCATGATGGTCCAGGTGCCCCGGCTCGAGCACCCCGACCTCTGCGTCGTCGTCCTCGACCACAACCGGGCCCCCGCCCGGGCACCGGCGGGCAAGGGCCTGCTGACCACCTACTGGCACACCGCCTGGGCCGACCAGCAGTGGGAGCGCAGCGACGCCGAGATCGTGGAGACGGCGGTCCCGGCCGTGGACCGGATCCTTCCCGGCGTGGCCGACGCCGTCGAATTCGCCCACGTGCAGCGCTGGCGGCCGGCCGTGGTCATGAGCCGCCCCGGCACCTACCGGGACCTCGCCCGCTTCAGCGCCGCCACCGACCCGGCCGCCCGGGTGCAGCTCTGCGGCGACTACCTCTCGGCCTCGACCACCCACGCCAGCCTCTGCTCCGGGGAGCGGGCGGCCGAGCGGATCATCGCCGCCCGGCGGGCCGGTCGGGCACCGATGGCCGTTTCCACCCGCTGATCCGCCTGCGCCTCACCACCTGCGACGGGGCCGGTTCCGGCTTGCTGGGTAAGCCGTCCGGGTCGCTCTCGTCGAGGCGGTGGGTCGTCCCTACGGCCGGCAGGCCGCCGGTGTGCTCTACTCGAGGTGGAGCGACAACCCGGCCCCGAGCCGGGTCGCGCCCACCGCCAGGGAGGCTGACACCGACCCATGCCGAGATCAAACAGAGCCGCCGCCGGAGGCAAGTCCCGATCTTCCGTCCGGGCCAAGAACCGGAAGCTCAAGGCCGACGCGCCGCCGGAGAAGAAGCGGGGCAAGGGAGACCGTTAGCCCGCCGCCCCCGGTTGGGGGCGGCCCCGGCTACCAGCCGGCGTCGAGGAAGGCCACGATCGTCGGGACCTGACCGGCCACCATGGCCCAGCTGTGATTGCCGGGGGCGACGACGAAGGCCGGGTTCTGACCGGCGGACCGCTGGAGGGCGCCGAAGCGGGCGCCTTCGCCCTTGATCAGCGGGTCGGCCTCCCGGGAGTCGACGACGAGCAGCGTGCGGGTACGGCCCAACGCGGCGACGTGGCGGTCAGGGCTGTAGGCGTCCTCCCAGGCCGGGGTGCCGGCGCCCATGCCGCTCAGGTCGTCGATGTGGTAGTAGCCGGCGATCGAGACGAGCTGGCCGAACAGGTCGGGGTGGTGCTCGGCCAGGTTGGCCGAGCCGTAGCCGCCCATGGAGAAGCCGGCGATGGCCCGGTGGGCGGCGTCGCGGGAGTTGGCGCCCTCCACGGCGGGAATGGCCGTCGACACGATGAAGCTCTCGACCCTGACCTGGCCGTCGACGGAGTCGGCCCATTCGGTGTCGGGCTTCAGGTCGCTCTGCCCGTTGGGGACGGCGACGACGAACGGCGCCGCCCCGGCCTCGAACTCCCGATCGAGAAGGCCGGCGAGGCCGACGCCGTCGACATCGCGGTCGCCCCCCGGGTAGCCGTGGAGCAGATAGACCACCGGCAGCGCCGGCGAGTCGGGGACGGCGGGCCGGTAGACCCAGACCTCCCTCGTCCGCCCGTCGGCGTCACCCGACGGCAGCTCCAGCAGCACGACGGTGCCGGGGCCGGCCACGGTGGAGGCTCCCGTCGTCGGCGTCAGAGGCATGGTGGTCGTGGTCGTCGGAGCCGGGCGGGCGGCCCTCGTCGTGGTGGGCGCCGGCCGGGCGGTCGGGGTGGTGCTCGGCGGGGGCGCGGTGGTCGTCGGGCTGGTGGTCGACTCCGGCGGGGCGGTGGTGGACGATGACGACGACGCCGGGGACGAGGATGTCGTCGATCTCGGCGCCGCCCTCCGGGCGGCGGACGCGCTCGACCCGTCGCCGACGATCCCCGCTCCGCCGACGAAGGCGGCCAGGCCGGCGGCGGCGACGCCCAGCACGAGGCGCTTCCGGCTCACGCCGGAGACTTCGCCGCCTCACCTCCGACATCTCCCCGAGCGCGGCCCCGGCGTCCGCAGGATTGCCGGGATCGTCCCCGCCCGTCCGATTAATCCTTGGTCAACTCCAGCCCGACGGCGGGGAGCAGCGATGCCAGGTGGTCGTTCCAGCCGGCCTCGGCGGCCGTCCCGGCCAGCAGCGCCCGGGTGGCC
>JAICYE010000163.1 GCA_025934385.1 Acidimicrobiia bacterium
GATGTGGTCGGCGACGTGGCAGTGGTAGAGCCACGTCCCCGGGTCGTCGGGGACCATGTCGGCCACGACCATCTGGGCCGGGAGCAGGCTGACGACGTCGGTCCGCATCCCGTTCACCGTGACCGTGTTGCCGTGCCAGTGGGGTGTGTGGAGGTCGACCTCCGTCCCCATGGCCATGACGTACCACCGCGCCCGCGGGCCGAGCTTCATCGTCAGGCCCGGGAGGTTCCCGAAGACGTAACCGTTGATGGAGTGCATGAGGTTGCTCTCCTCGAAGTTCTCGTCGTCCTTGACCACCGACCTCGGCTTGCCCGGGAACGTGGCGATGTTCTCGTCGGCCCACAGGCTCGAGTTCTCGTCGTTGACGACGAACTCCCGGTGTGGGGGTGGATGCTGGCCGGGAACGGCGTGTTGTTGCGGAACACGACCTCGATGGTGTCGCCGACCTCGGCGTGGATGACCGGGCCGAGGTCGCCGAGGTGCTCCCACTCCGGCGGCCGGGGTTTTCAGGCGGGGTTCAGTGCCCTCAGCGCAGGAAGAGCGGGACGGCGATGCCGAGAAGGGTGCCGAGCCCGAGGAAGAACAGCGACGGCCCGGGAACGGCCCGGAGTGCGAGCCGCCCGGCCCTCCCCCGGTAGCCGCAGTTGGAGAGGCGGTCGAAGGCGACGATGTACGCCGCCACGCCGGCGATCACCGACGAGCCCAGCGTGACGATGATCAGCAGGCGCACCGGCTCATGCCTGGAGCAGCCGGCGGGCGGCGTCGGCGATCCGGTCGGCCGTGATGAGGACGGCGCCCTCCAGGGCGGGGGCGTAGGGCATGGCCGGCACGTCGGCGGTGGCCAGGCGCATGACCGGGGCGTCGAGGTCGTAGAAGGCGGCCTCGGCCACCACCGCCGCCACCTCGGCGGCCACCGAGAACGAATGGTTGTCCTCGCTCACGACCAGCACCCGGCCCGTCCGGCAGGCGGAGGCGATCACCGAGTCGCGATCCAGCGGCGAGATCGTGCGGAGGTCGACGACCTCGATCTCGCCCCGGCCCTCGGCCGCCAGCCGGTCGGCGGCCTCCACGGCCAGGTGGCGCTGCAGGCCGTAGGTGACGATGGTGGCATCGGTGCCCGGCCGGGCGATCTCGGCCAGGCCGATCGGCACCCGCCACGCGACGCCCTCCGGCACCGGGCCCTTGATCGCCCGGTACATCTTCTTGTGCTCCAGGAACAGCACCGGGTCGGGGTCGTCGAGACTGGCCAGCAGCAGGCCCTTCAGGTCGGCCGGGGTCGACGGGATCACGACCTTGAGGCCCGGGACGTGGGCGAAGAGCGACTCCACCGACTGCGAGTGGTACAGCGCCCCGTGGACGCCGCCGCCGTAGGGGGCCCGCACCACCATCGGCACGCAGAAGTCGCCGTTGGAGCGGTAGTGGATCCGGGCCGCCTCGGAGACCAGCTGGTCGAAGGCGGGGTGGATGAAGTCGGCGAACTGGATCTCGGCGATCGGCCGCAGGCCGTGGAGGGCTGCGCCGATGGCCACCCCGATGATGGCCGACTCGGCCAGCGGCATGTCGAGCACCCGGTGCTCGCCGAACTCGGTGATGAGCCCGTCCGTGGCCTTGAAGACGCCGCCGCGGTTGCCGACGTCCTCCCCGAGGACGAAGACCCGGTCGTCGGCGGCCATGGCCCCCCGGATCGTCTCCCGCACGGTGTCGATGAACGTGCGGACGGGTGCGTCGGCCGGTACGCCGGCGCCGTTCCCATCGGCGGCGGGCGCCGGCAGCGTGATGCCGTCCTGACTGGCGGCGTACTCCGCCGGGACGCCGGGCACCGGCCGCAACGGCCGGGCGAACACCTTCCGGAAGGCGGCGGCCGGCTCCGGCGGGGCCGACGCCTCGGCGCCCTTCACGGCCTCCTCGATCTCGGCCGTGACCTCCGACTCCAGTTCGGCCTCGTGCGCCTCGCTCAACAGCCGCTGCTCGATGAGGTACTGCTTGAGCCGCTGGAACGGGTCCTTCTTCCGCCACGCCTCCACCTCCTGGGGCGTGCGGTAGGTGCGGTCGTCGTCGTCGGAGGTGTGGGACAGGTAGCGGTAGGTCTTGCACTCGATGAGGCTCGGGCCCTCGCCCTTGCGGGCCCGGTGCACCGCCGCCCGCATGGCGCCGTAGACGTCGAGCGGGTCGTTGCCGTCGACGATCATCCCGAAGCACCGGTACTGGTGGGCGTGCTCGGCGATGTTCTCCACCGCCGACTCCTTGGCCATCGGAACCGAGATGGCGTAGCCGTTGTTCTCGCAGACGGCCACCAGTGGGAGGCCGTGGATCCCGGCGAAGTTCATCGCCTCGTGGAAGTCGCCCTTGCTGGCCGCCCCGTCGCCGAAGTAGCACACGACGACGGTCTCCTCCCCCCGCATCCGGGCGGCGAGGGCGATGCCGGCGGCGTGGGGGATGTGGGTGGCGATCGGCGACGAGCCGGTGATGACCCGCAGCCGGGCCGACCCCCAGTGGTTGGGCATCTGGCGGCCGCCGGAGTTGGGGTCGGCCTCCCGGGCGAACACCGCCTCCAGGATCTCCCGGGCCGTCATCCCGAGGGCGATCATCACCCCGGTGTCGCGGTAGTAGGGGCAGACGACGTCGTGGCCCTCCCGCAGGGCCCAGGCCGAGCCGATCTGCGCGCCCTCGTGGCCCTGGCACGACACGGCGAACGGCGCCTTGCCCATCCGGTTGAGGGCCCAGATCTTCTGGTCGAGCCGCCGGGTGAGCAGGATCGTCCGCCACATGGCCACGACCTCGTCGCCGGAGAGCCCCAGCGGCGAGTGCCGGTCCTGGAGGTGCAGGGCGGAGAGTTCCGTCCGCTCAGCCGGGGCATACGACATGGGGCTCTCCTTTGGCGGCTCACGCCGCCCTTGTCAGGGGGCACCCCTGCCCCCCGGGCGGGATCAGCGACTGGGGGGACGGATCAGGTTCAGGCGGCCGACGGCATCGATGCGGGCCTCGGCCACCCGGTCGGCGGCGGCGGCGGTGGTGATGCCCTCGGCCCGGGCCCGGGCGAAGACCGCCAGGGTGGCGTCGTAGATGTGGCGAAGCCCGGTCTCGGCCCGTTCCCGGGAGTAGCCCCGCAGCTCCTCGGAGATGTTGATGATCCCGCCGGCGTTCACGCAGTAATCGGGGGCGTAGAGGATGCCGGCCTCGGCCAGCGCCTCGTCACAGCCCGGCTCGGCCAGCTGGTTGTTGGCGCAGCCACAGACGGCGGCGCAGCGCAGCTCGGGGATCGTCTGGAAGGAGAGTGCTCCTCCCAGGGCGCAGGGGGCGTAGACGTCGCACTCCACGGCGTGGATCTTCTCCGGGCCCACCGATTCGACCTCGAAGTCGCGGACGGCCCGCTCGGCGGCGGCCGGCACGACGTCGGCCACGGTGACCCGGCACCTGTCCTCGACCAGCTGGCGGACGAAGGCGTAGCCGACCTTCCCGACTCCCGAGACGGCCACGTGGCGGCCCTCGAGATTGGTCTCGCCCCACAGCGTGGCGCCCACGGCCTTGAGCCCGTAGTAGAGGCCCTGGGCGGTGGCCACGCTGGGGTCGCCGGAGCCGCCGAGCGACTGCGACACCCCGGTGACCCAGCGGGTCTCGCGGCGGATGAGGTCCATGTCGGCCTGGGTGGTGCCGACGTCCTCGGCGGTGATGTAGCGGCCCCCCAGGGCGTCGACGTAGCGGGCGTAGGCCCGTAACAGGGCCTCGCTCTTGTCATGGCCAGGGTCGCCGAGGATGACCGCCTTGCCGCCGCCGAGGTCCAGGCCGGCCAGGGCGGCCTTGTAGGTCATCCCCTGGGCCAGGCGCAGCACATCCTCGAGGGCGTCTTCCTCGGTGGCGTAGGGGTAGAACCGGGTCCCGCCGAGGGCCGGGCCGAGGGCGGTGGAGTGGACGGCGACGATGGCCCGCAGGCCCGTCGCCCGGTGGTGGCAGAAGACCACCTGCTCGTAGTCGTCGGCCTCGATTCGGTCGAACATTGGGAACGCCCTTCGACACTCTCGGGAGCTTCACCTGCCTCCCGGGAGGCAGGTCCCGGGGGGACTTCCTCCTAACCGATCATGGTAAGCCTCAAGGCCTTCTCGAGCGGACCGCTCAATTCGCGCCCAGAGTGTGCCGATACATGCCCTGACGGGCCGGACACACCAGCCCCGGTCCGTCGCACCAGTCGGTCTGAGAAAGACAAATCGGCTGGTCGCAGCGGTCGAACTACAGGGTGACTAGTCATTCCGGGTGGTGTCGAAATGACACTCCCGGGCTATCGACCCCGAAGGGTGCGGTGCGTACCCTCGGGGACGAAGCGGACACCGGCTCCCCCTCGTGGCTCATGCCGCGGGCCAGTAGGCGCTCAAGAGAGGAAGATCCATGCAAGACCGTACCGACCCCGACGCCCTTCTGACGCCGTCCGAGGTGGCCGAGATGTTCCGGGTCAACCCGAAGACCGTCACGCGCTGGGCCAGGGCCGGCAAGATCTCCGCCATCCGGACCCTCGGCGGGCACCGCCGCTTCCGGGCCATCGAGATCATGCGCTACCTGGAGCAGGTCGAGAGCGAGCAGGGGCTGTAAATCCTTGTCCCTCGGGGGAGCGGCCGTCGAGGCCGTCACCTTCGACTATTGGAACACCCTCTGTCGTGAGCCACCCGGCGGCTACCTTCGGGGCCGCCGCCTGGAGGCCATGAGCCAGGTACTGGTCGACGCCGGCGTGGGGAGCGCCGGCGTTGTACTTCCGGTCCTGAGCTCGGGCTACGACGCCGCCTGGCAGAGCTGGATCGAGGCGTGGCGGGCCAACCGCCAGTACACCGGCGTCGACGCCGCCCACGCCATCGCCGACGCCGTCGAGGGCGCCTTCGCCGCCGCCGACGGGATCGCCGGGCTGCGGCCCCGGCTCCTCGAGGCCTTCGCCGGCGAAGGACAGGGAGTCGATCCGGCGCTCGTCGACGGCGTGGCCGACGCCCTGGCCGGCCTCTCGGCGCTGGGCGTCCGGCTGGGGATCATCTGCGACGTCGGGTTCACGCCGTCGCCCGTCCTGCTGTGCCATCTCGAACGCCACGGACTGCTCAAATACTTCGACCACCGGTCGTTCTCCGACGAGGTCGGCGTCTACAAGCCCGACCCCCGGATCTTCGACCACGCCTTGACCGGCCTCGGCCGGCCCGACCCGGCCCGGACCGCCCATGTCGGCGATCGGCGCCGCACCGACGTCGCCGGCGCCCAGGCCGTCGGGATGCGGGCGGTGCGGATCACGGCGGTGTTCGACGACGACCCCGACGAGGGCCCGTCGGGCGACGCCGTCATCGCCTCCTTCGACGAACTGCTGCCGGCGCTGGGCCTCGGCTGAGCCGGGCGGTCAGCTCGCCGCCGGGTAGATGGCCAGCCCCGGCTGGGCCCGGTAGTCACGTAGGCGTTGGGGCGCTGACGGTCGCGCCGTTCTGATCGACGAGCCCGGTGAACTCGCCGCCCACGAAGGCGCGGCTGCCGTACTCGGCCCCGGACACCACCAACTGGGAGTAGCCCGGCCTGGCGGCGGCGGACCGGCCGGGGTGGCGGGGACGATCGGCGTCCCGCCGCCGGTGGGGAGCACGGCCAGGCCGACGATCGGCCGGTTGGGGGTTCGACACCCCGGGCCCGAAGTCGGGGGCGTCGCCGAAGGCCAGCAGCTCACCCGACGTCGACGCCTGCCAGTAGCCGCCGCCGGTCGGGCTCGGGCCCATGCCGGTCACCGTCCGGTCCCCC
>JAICYE010000326.1 GCA_025934385.1 Acidimicrobiia bacterium
GGACGACCGCCGCCGGCGGGCGGGACTGGTGGCCTGTCTGGTGTCGGCCGGCGGGTTCGGCGCGCTGCCCGTCCTCGGGAAGGCGGCCTACGACGCCGGACTCGGGCCCCTGGCGCTGCTCTGGGGCCGCTTCGGGCTGGCGGCGATCGCCTTCTGGCTGCTCGTCGCCTTCGTCGTCAAACCCTCCCGGCCGCCGGCCCCGTTCGTCGTGGCCGGCCTGCTGATGGGGGCACTGGGGTACGCCGTCGAGGCCGGGCTGTTCTTCGCGGCCCTGGAACGGGTCGACGCCTCGCTGGTCGAGCTCCTGCTCTACGCCTACCCGGCCATCGTCACCGCCGTGGCCCTGGGGTCGGGCCGCCACGCGCCGGCGCCCCGGCTCCTGGCGGCGCTGGCGCTGGCGACGCTCGGTGTCGTCGGCGTGTTCGCCGGCTCGCTGGCCAGCGGCGTCGATCCGGCTGGGCTGGCCCTCGGGCTGGGCGCGGCCGGCGTCTACGCCGGCTACGTGCTGACCGGCGAACGGGTCGTGGCCGCCATGCACCCCGTCCTCCTCGCCGCCCTGGTGGCCACCGGGGCGACGGCGGCCTTCACCGTTGCGGGACTCGTCCGCGGTGGGCTCCCCCACCCCCGGACGGCCGACGCCTGGACGGCCGTGGCCGTCATCGCCGTGGTCGCCACCGTGATCCCGATGGCCGGCCTCTTCGCCGGTATCGAGCGCGTCGGCGCGCCCACCGCCAGCATCGTCTCGACGTTCGAGCCCGTGGTGACCGTGGTGCTGGCCGGGCTGTTCCTGGGCGAGAAGCTGTCCCTGGTGGAGGCGGCCGGCGCCGCCTGCGTGATCGCCGCCGTCCGCCTCCTGGCCCGGCGCCCGGAGACCCAGAGGGTGTCTCGGAGCCCTCAGATCGTCCCGGGCAGGTCGACCGGCGGGTAGAAGGCGCCGTCGCCGCGCTGTTCCAGCGACCGCCAGAACCCCGGCCCGGCGTCGAGCTCGCCCACCGCCGCCGGGTCGGCCAGCTGCCGGGCCTGGCGTTGATAGGCCCAGTTCTCCGGCCAGAGCCGGGCGGCCTCGGCGAAGTGCAGCTGGGCGGCGTCCGGGTCCTTCCGGCGGTAGAGCGCCTCGGCCAGCCGGAACTCCGCCGCCGCCCGGGTCGGGTCGCCCCACCGGGCCCGCCGGCCCATCCGGCGCAGGACCTCGTCGGCGGGGAGGGCCGCCGGGCTGTCGGGCCCCCGTCGTACCCAGTCCCGCAGGGCGGCGAAGTACCGGTTGCGGTTCCTGGTGCCGGACTCGACGGCGTCGGCCGGCATGGAGAACGTGGCCAGGTCGATCCGCTTGAAGGCTTCGTTGACCCCGGCCGGTTCCGGCGGGCGCACGATGCGGCCCTCCTCGTCGATCCACACCGCGGTCGGGACGTTGACCATCCCGTAGAGGCGCGACACCTCGTGGCGCTCGTCGATCAGGCAGGGGTACTCCGGCGGCCCGGCGCCCCGCCAGGCCTCGGCGTCCCACCCCATGAGGTCGAGGTTGGGCGGCGGATACTGCTCCTCCCTGCTCGCCGGGCGGATCCAGGGGCGGGTCGTCTCGGCGCCGCCGGCATCCTCGGCCACGGCCAGCACGGTGAAACCTTCGGACTGCAGCTCGCTGTACAGGGCCTGCCACCCGGGCAGGTCGAAGCGGCAGCCTCAGAACGAGGCCCAGGTGAGCAACACCACCTTCTCGCCCCGGTGGTCGGACAGGGAATGGAGGTTCCCGTCGAGGTCGGGGAGGGTGAAGTCGGGGGCCTCGACCGACGCCGAACCTTCGGCCATACCGGCGGCCCGCCCGGACGGCACCACGTAGGCGACGACGCCGCGCTCGGCGTCGGCCGCCTCGGCCAGACCGATGTGGCGGGCGAAGGCGGAGACGTTGAAGCTCTCGTCGTCCCACCATGTCGCCCCCGGGGGCGACGGGACGCAGGTGTCGCCGGCGCAGACGCCCTCGGGGCGCACGTCCCAGCCGATGGCCGACGGCAGCCCTTCGATCGGCAGCCAGAGATCGCCGTCGCGCCAGCGGTCTCCCTCGACCTCCACCTCGATGTCGTCGTAGGTGATGACGATCATGAACCCGACCTCCCTAGGGGCGCGCCGCCCGTTCCCCCGCTAACTGTGCCAGACGGGCCTGCACGTCGTCCTCCCCGCCCTCGAGGATCCAGTTGCCGTCAGCCCGCAGGCGCCAGGCGCGGCAGGCCGGCGAGAGGTTCACGTCGAGGATCTCCTGGAGGCGGGCGGCCAGCGCCGGGTCGTCCACGGGGGCCAGCACCTCGACCCGGCCGTCGAGGTTGCGGGGCATCATGTCGGCCGAGCCGATGTAGTACCGAACCGGCGCCCCCCGGCCACCTCCGAAGGCGTAGATGCGGGAGTGCTCCAGGTACCGCCCGAGCACGGACCGGACCCTGATCCGTTCGGACAGACCGGGGGTCTCCGGCCGGAGGCGGCAGATCCCCCGGATGACCAGGTCGATGTCGGTGCCGGCAGCCGAAGCGGCATAGAGGGCGTCGATGACGCGCTCGTCGACGAGCGCGTTCATCTTCATCACGATGCGCCCGCCGTCCTCGGCGGCCGCCTCCTCGATCAGCTCGACGATCCGGTCCCGCATGCGCAGCGGCGCGGTCACGATCTTGCGGAACTCCGTGCTGCGGCTGTAGCCGGTCAGGTAATTGAAGAGGTCGGACAGGTCGGCGCCGAGGTCGGGGTCGGCGGTGAGGATCCCGATGTCCTCGTAGAGGCGGGCCGTCGACGTGTTGTAGTTGCCGGTGCCGACGTGGCAGTAGCGGCGGATGCCGCCGGGTTCCGACCGCACGACCAGCAACGTCTTCGAGTGCGTCTTCAGCCCGACGAGGCCGTAGACGACGTGGACGCCCGCCTGCTCCAGCGCCCGGGCCCAGGCGATGTTGGCCTCCTCGTCGAAGCGGGCCTTGAGCTCGACCAGCACCGCCACCTGCTTGCCGCGCTCAGCCGCCCGGATGAGCGCCTTGACGATCGGGCTGTCGCCCGACGTGCGGTACAGCGTCTGCTTGATGGCCAGCACGTGGGGATCGACGGCCGCCTGGCGGATGAAGGCCTGCACCGAGTCGGCGAACGAGTCGTAGGGGTGCTGCACGAGCACGCCCTGCTCGGCGAGAACGGCGAAGATGTCGACCCCCCCGTCCTCCACACCGGCCAGCCGGGGCGGCACGACCGAGGGCCAGGGCATATCCTTGAGGTCGGCGCGGTCGATCCCGTAGAGCTGCCAGAGGCTGTCGAGGTCGAGCAGCCCGTCGATCTCGTAGACGTTGTCGGGCGTGAGGTCGAGTTCCCGGACGAGCAGTTCCCGGATCTCGTCCGGCATGCCCGGGTGGACCTCGAGGCGGACCGCGTGGCCGAACCGGCGCCGGCGCAGCTCCATCTCGATGGCGGCCAGCAGGTCGTCGGACTCCTCCTCGGCCACGCTGAGATCGGCGTTGCGGGTCACCCGGAAGGGGCAGTGCAGGTCGATCTCCATGCCGGGGAAGAGCCGGTCGAGGTGGGCGGCGATGACCTGCTCGAGCGGCACGAAGCACGACCTGTCGCTGGTCTTCACGAACCGGGGCAGCAGCGGCGGCACCTTCACCCGGGCGAAGCGCCGCTCGTCGTGCTGCGGGTCGCGCACCATGATCGCCAGGTTGAGCGACAGATTGGAGATGTAGGGGAACGGGTGGCCGGGGTCGACCGACAACGGTGTGAGGACAGGGAAGATCTGGTCCTCGAAGTACC
>JAICYE010000058.1 GCA_025934385.1 Acidimicrobiia bacterium
CGCCGCAATCGCCAAGGCGCTCGTCGGTCCGCTCGGCGTCGAAGCGAAGCCGCTCCAGAACCACATCTTCATGGTCAGCCAGCGGGGCTACCGGGACAACGCCGGCATCCTGAGCTCGCCCGATGTCAACGACGCCAGGAAGCTCCTCGACGACGCCGGCTGGAAGCTCGAGGGCAACGTCCGCAAGAAGGACGGCAGGTCACTGTCGGTCCGCTTCGTCGTCCCCAATGGCGTGGCCTCCTCGAACCAGGTGGCGGAGCTGGTGCGATCCATGCTGGACGGCATCGGCGTCCGGGTCGAGGTCCTGGCCGTTCCGACGCAAGACTTCTTCAAGGTGTACATCCTGCCCGGGAACTTCGAGTTGACCGTGTTCTCCTTCATCGGCAAGCCGTTCCCGATCAGCTCGAACAAGCCCAGTTACGTCTCCCCGAAGCCCGGCAAGAACGGGGAGCTCGACTTCCAGCAGAACTTCGCCCGGATCGGCACTCCCCGGATCGACGCCCTGTTCGACGAAGCGACGAGTGAATTCGATGAACAGAAAGCGATCGACCTCGCCAACCAGATCGACGCCGCCATCTGGGACGAGGTCCACTCGCTCACGCTTTATCAGCGGCCCGACATCGCGGCCACCAGGTCACAGCTGGCCAACTTCGGCGCCTTTGGCTTTGCCAGCGTGGTCTACGAGGACATCGGCTTCACGAAGTGACTCCCCAGGGCTGTCAGGTGGAGGCTTCGGCGCAGCGGACGCCGGTCGGGCCGACGGTGGCGGCGTGACGGGTGCCGGGGAGAAGTTCGAGGACGTCGCCCGGGGTGAGGGGCAGGTCGCCGTCGTCGGTGTGGAACACGATCGTGCCCTCGAGGCAGACGAGCGTCTTGCGGTAGGGGTGGTCGTGCCAGCCGTAGGTGTCGCCCGGCCCGTTGCCCCAGGAGTGGAGCGCCAGACCGCGGCGTTCGAGCCCGGCGCGCACCTCGGCGGGGGTCCGGCCAGCGGAAGGAATCAGCGCCGCACTCACGGCACCACCCTACGCGGAATTGCGCTGACCGGACATCGCCAGTGGCCCGTCGGGCCCCGCGGATGCGACGTGATCAGGGCTGACCCTCAGAGCGAGTCGCCGTTGTGGTGGACGTACCAGTTCGCACCGAACATGGTCCCGAACCCGGGGCCCGCGAAGGCAGCCACGAACAGCCCAACACCGAGCGTGATGCCCACCGCCGCACCGGCCACCAGGAGGGCCGCGCAGACGATGGTGAACACAACGACGAACCCGATCACGGCGCCGGCGACAAGCGCCGTGGCGAGGCGGGACGTGGGTTGGGCTTCGATGACGGCCATGGATTCACCTGTTGCGGGGACCCGGCTGGCGCGGTTCACTGACGCCATGACCATCCGGGCGGAGACCGCCGAGCCTGCCCCGACGGGTGACCCTCACCTCGACACGCTCGACCGGGTCCGCCGGCGGGTGCTGTGGCTGGCGGCCAGCCAGGTGCACCACGCCAACAAGGTCCGCCAGACCGCCTCGGGGGTGAAGGTCGGCGGCCATCAGGCGTCGTCGGCGTCGATGGTCAGCATCATGTCGGCCCTGTACTTCTCCCAGCTCCAGGCGGCCGACCGGGTGTCGGTCAAGCCTCACGCCGCCCCGGTGCTCCACGCCATCAACTACCTGCTCGGCCGGCTCGACCGCCGGTACCTGACCGAGCTGCGCACGTTCGGCGGGTTGCAGAGCTACCCGAGCCGGTCGAAGGACCCCGACCCGGTCGACTTCTCCACCGGCTCCGTGGGGATCGGCGCCACCGCCACGATCTGGAGCGCGCTGGCCCACCGCTACGTCGCCAGCCACTGCGACGTCCCCGCCGGCGGCCGCCACATCGCCCTGGTCGGCGACGCCGAACTCGACGAGGGCGCCATCTGGGAGGCGCTCGTCGACCCGCACGTCGAACGCCTCGGCGAGGTGCTGTGGATCATCGACGTGAACCGCCAGTCCCTCGACCGGGTCGTCCCCGACATCGCCGTCACCCGCCGGGCCCGCATGTTCGCCGCCGCCGGGTGGCAGACGATCACCGTGAAGTACGGGCACCGCCTGCGGGCCCTGTTCGCCCGTCCGGGCGGTGCGGCACTGCGCGACCGCATCGACCGCATGGGCAACGAGGAGTACCAGCGGCTGCTGCGCTCCCCTGCCGCCGAGCTGCGCCACCGCCTGCCCGGGGACGGGCCGGAGGCGGCCACGATCCGGAAGCTCGTGGGCGACGTGGGCGACAGCGAGCTCACCGCCGCCGTCGCCGACCTCGGCGGCCACGACCTCGGCGATCTCCTCGCCGCCTACCGCCAGGCCTACGCCACCACCGACCGTCCGACCGTCGTCTTCGCCTACACCATCAAGGCCCGGGGGCTTCCGACGCAGGGCCACCCGGCCAACCACTCCGCCCTCCTGACCGACGACCAGTGGCGAGAGCTGGCCGCCACGACCGGCGCCGACCCCGGCGATCCGTGGGCCGGCTTCCCGGCGGAGTCGGCCGAAGGCGAGCTCTGCCGGGCCGTCGCCGCCCGGCTCCGGCGCCCTCCCGCCACCCCGGCCACCCCTCCCGAGGTCCCGGCCGAGCTCGGGCGCGCCCACACCGGCCCGGCGTCCACCCAGGCGGCCTTCGGGCGCTTCTTCCTCGACGTCGGCCGGGCCGCGCCCGACGTCGCCCGGCGCATCGTGACCGTCAGCCCCGACGTCGCCTCGTCCACCAACCTCGGCGGCTGGATCAACAAGGCGGGCGTCTGGCACATGGGCGAACGGGTCGACTGGTTCGCCGATGATCCCGACATGCTCGTCCGGTGGCGGGAATCGAAGCACGGCCAGCACATCGAGCTCGGCATCGCCGAAGGCAACCTGGTCGGGCTGCTGGCCGAGCTCGGTTCCACCTGGTCCCGGGACGGGCAGCCCCTCTTCCCCATCGGCACGCTCTACGACCCGTTCGTCAACCGGGCGCTCGAACCGTGGGCGTTCGGCCTGTACGCCGGCGGCCAGTCGATCCTCGTCGGCACCCCGTCCGGCGTCACGCTCGCCCCCGAAGGCGGCGCCCACCAGTCCGTGATCACGCCGTCGGTCGGGCTCGAACAGCCCGGCTGCATCGCCTGGGAACCGGCCTTCGGGGCCGACCTCGAGTGGGCGCTCCTCCACGCCCTCAGCCGGCTGGGTCGCCCCGGCGGGACGTCGGCCTACTTCCGGCTCACCACCCGGCCGGTCGACCAGACCCTCGCCGCCGTCCCGGCCGACGCCGTCGGGCGCGAGCAGCGTCGCCTCGACGTGGTGGCCGGCGGCTACCCGCTCCGCCGGGCCACCGGACAGCCGGCGATCACCCTCGTGGGGATGGGCGCCGCCCTCCCCGAAGTCATCGCCGCCGCCGATCACCTCGCCGGTCACGGCGTGGCCGCCGACGTGGCCTGCCTGACCTCGGCCGACCTCGTCTTCCGAGCGCTGCAGGCCCGCCAGGGGCTCCAACCGGGCGACGACGGCATCCTCGACCGGCTCTTCCCGCCCGATCGCGTCGCCCCGATCGTGACGGTCCTCGACGGGCATCCCCACACCCTCTCGTTCCTGGCCGGGATCCACGGCACGGCCATCGCCTGCCTCGGCGTGTCCGACTTCGGCCAGTCCGGCGACGTCGACGATCTCTACCGCCACTTCGGGATCGACACGGACACCGTCGTCGGCGCCGCCTGGGACCTGATCGACGCCAGCTAACGTCTCGGACCGCATGCCGGAGCTCTCCCCCGACATCCGGGTCATCGCCGACGGCCTCCGCTTCCCGGAAGGGCCTGTCGCCCTGCCCGACGGCTCGGTGCTGGTCGTGGAGATCGCCGGCGGGACGCTCACCCGGGTGGCGCCGGACGGGACCGTGGACCGGATCGTCGACCTGGGCGGCGGGCCGAACGGCGCGGCCATCGGCGCCGACGGCGCGGTCTACGTCGCCAACAACGGCGGCGCTGTCCGCTTCCGGGAACGGAACGGGATGTTCCGACCGGACTACGCCCCCGACCGGCCCGACGGCACCAGCGGATCGCTGCAACGGGTGGACCTCGCCTCGGGCGCCGTCGAGACCCTCTACGACGCCTGCGACGGGCACCGCCTCCACGCCCCCAACGACCTCGTCGTCGCCGCCGACGGGTCGATCTGGTTCACGGACCTCGGCCTCGTCCGGCCCCGGTCCATCGAGCGGGGCGGCGTGTACTGGTGCCGGCCGGACGGCTCGGAGATCCGCGAGGTCATCCACCCGCTCGACCAGCCCAACGGGATCGGGCTGTCACCGGACGGGCGGCGCCTGTACGTGGCCGAGACCAATACCGGCCGGCTGTGGGCCTGGGATATAGCCGGCCCCGGGGAAGTGGTCGCCCGGCGTCGACCGGCGACGGCGGGCGACGCCGCCTTGCTGGCCGATCCCGGCCGGCTGACCCGGTTCGACTCGCTGGCCGTCGACGGCGAGGGCTGGATCTGCGTGGCCCGGCTCGGGACGGGCGCCATCGTGGCGGTGCCCCCGAGCGGTCAGGACGACGGCGTGGATGTCGTCGCCATGCCCGATCCCTATACGACCAACATCTGTTTCGGACACGATCGCCGCACGGCGTTCGTCACGCTGTCGTCGACCGGCCGGATCGTCAGCCTCGACTGGCACCGCCCGGGTGGTGCAACGGCGTTCTGAGCAGTGTCGAACCGCAGGGAGCGCTGGCACGGAACTCAGGCTGAGCCGATCCGCAGACTTCCGGGGTAAGGTGCTCGTTCCGTGGACGGTACGACGAGACTCTCTCCCCAGGCCCACCAGCGGCTCTCCGAAGAACTGGCCGAGCGCTCCGGGCCGACCCGGCGCCAGATCTCGGAGTTGATCGAGCGCGCCCGCGAACTCGGCGACCTCAAAGAGAACGGCGACTATCACGCGGCCAAGAACGAGCAGGGCCTGAACGAGGCCCGCGTCCGCCAGCTCGAGGCGATGCTCAAGCACGCCGTGGTGGTCGAGACGACCTCCGCCGACACCGTCCAGGCCGGCACCGTCGTCGAGGTGCGGATGGAGGGGGACGACGAGCCGTCGACCTACCTCGTCGGCTCCATCGAGGAGCGCGGCACGGGCTACGACGTGATCTCCCCCGGCTCCCCGCTGGGCAAGGCCCTCCTCGGCCACGGCCCAGGCGACGTGGTGACCTACGAGGCGCCGGCCGGGAGGTTCGACGTGGAGATCCTGGCCGTCCGCCCGCCCGACTGAGCCTCCCCGATACGGCGGCGCAGCGCTCTCGGGGAGTTGGCGGCCCGGGGGACGACCCGCCGGACGCGACGCCGCCCCCGGGCGACGACGAGCACGACAGACGGTAGGACGGCCAGGGCGGCGGCGAGGCGGGCCGGTTCGGCGAAGTCGTCATAGGCCTGGCGGACCCGCTGGGAGAAGAACCTCGCCGCCGGCGGCGGCTGCCGGGCAACGAACAGGTCGAGCGGCGTCCAGGCCCGGCGGTGGGCGGCGAAGACCTCGGGCGGGGAGCCGTCGACGACCACGACGTCGAGGCGCCCGGCCAGCCCGGCGAGGTGGGCGGTCAGTCGGGGGCGTTCCCCCAGGGCCGCAGCGGATCGGCAGGACGTAGCTGGCGGGGGCCGTCACCGGCCGGGGCGGGCCGGGCGCAGGGAACTCCGGCCGGCCGTCCAGGAGGCGAGCAGGTGCTCGGTGAAGCGCTCCTCCACCGCCATCAGGGCCCGGACCCCGAGGAGGATGTCGGGGACGAGATCCGGCTCCCGGGCGGCGAGCCCGCCGACGAGCCCGTCCGCCGCCACGACCTCGTGGTGGGCGTCGGCCGTGACGTGCTCGGCGTAGAACCGGCGGGCGGCCGCCGGGAGCCCGAGCCGGTCGACCGTGGCGGCGTAGCGGCCCATCGGCGCGACCGACGTCATCTCGAACCCGGCGAGATGGCCCACCAGCGCGCCGCGCCAGCGGCGGTGCAGCCCGAACATGGAGATCAGGTTGACGGTGGCCAGCGTGAGGCCCGGCAGCCGGTCGACGTAGGCGCCGTAGGCCGAGTCGAGGCCGAGGGCGTCGAGCACGGCGGCGAACAGGCTGGCGTGCATGTCGGGTTCGCGGCCGCCGCCGTACTCATCGCACTGGATCTCCACGCAGGCGGCCTTCGGTCGACCGGCCAGCCGGGGGATCACCCAGGTGTGAGGGTCGGCCTCTTTGAGCTGGTAGGCCGAGCGGTGCACGGCGAACTCGGCGAACTGCCACTCCGTACCGCTCTCCTCGAACCACGTCGAGAGCGACGGCCCGTCGCCGGTCGTGACGAGACGCAGGACGGCGGAGGGGGCCTCGTCCGGCGGGACCGCCTGGTCATCCCGGTCGGCCAAATCGCTCACCGCCGCCTCGAAGGGACGTTCGAGCCGGCGGCGGTAGTCGAGCAGCGACGGCTCCCATTCCCAGGCGTCGTCGACGCCGGCGAACGAGCGGTAGTGCAGTTCGTAGCAGAGGTAGAGCGCGAGATGGAGATCGTCGTCGGCCAGCGGATCCTGGCCCCGGACGGGCGGCGCGCCGGTCAGCGGCCGCGCCGGGCCCCGCCAGCGGTCGATCAGGAATTCGGACAGTGGCCCGCGCGGCGGGGGCAGCGGCGGGGCGGGGGCCACCGGCGCCGGAGGCGAAACGATCATGTCGGCGCTGCTCTACCCGGGGCGGCGCCATCGAACCGCGTTTCTTGGCCGGCGCTCGCTCAGGCTGTCTCAGCCCGACGTTTGTCGATCGTCCCGGCGAGGAACGAATGACCGGTAGACGCTTCCAAGGAGACCAGGATGCCTGGGATTTTCGTACTCGGCTTTATCGGCAAGGCGATCGCCTTCATCATCGTCATCTTCATCCTGGCCGTCATCGGCCTGTTCGCCCTGTTGAAGAAGGCCGTCTGACCTACCGTTCGGCCAGGAAGTCGGGCGGGCGGCGATCCCTGAAGGCGGCCAGGCCCTCCTTCAGGTCGGGGTGGCGGAGCGCGGCGTTCATGTCGTCGACCGAGCGCCGGTAGGCCGTCGGGAAGTCGCCGGCGGCGTCCACGAACAGCGCCCGCTTCATCGTCCGCAGCGACTCCGGGGAGCTCTCCCGGGCCAGCCGGCGGGCGTAGTCGAGGGTCTCGGCCAGCAACCGATCGTCGGGGACGACGCGTTGCACGAAGCCGAGCCGGTGCGCCTCGTCGGCGGTGACCGGCCCACCGGAGTAGAGGAACGCTGCGGCGTTGGCCGTCCCCATCAGGCGGGCCAGCACCCAGCCGCTGCCGTACTCGGCCGGCAGCCCCAGCCGGGCGAAGGAGGTGGCGATGCGGGCACCGGCGGCGGCGACGCGGAGGTCGGCGTAGGTGGCCACGACGACGCCGGCGCCGGCGCAGGCGCCGTGGAGGGCGGCGATCACCGGAGTGCCGATCGTCAGGGCGGCGGCGGGGTTCAGCCGCAGCCCGTCGGGCACGCCGTCGGGCCACGGCGGCGGGTCGACCTCCGGCCGCTCGAGGAATCCGCCGGCCTCGGAGATCCGTTGCAGGGCGCCGCTGTCGGCCCCGACGCAGAAGTGGTCGCCGGCCCCGGCCAGCACCACGACCCGGGCGGCGGGGTCGGTGTGGGCGTGGTGCAACGCCCAGCGGTACTCGGCCGCCATCCGGCCGCTCCAGGCGTTGCGCCGCTCGGGACGGTTGAGCGTGACCAGCGCCACTCCGCCCTCGACCTCGTAGCGGAGCTCGGTGAACTCGGACGGGTTCATTCCGCCAACGTAGACGAGCGCCCGGCCCCTCTCCACTTCGGGCCGCAGCCCCATGAGATCGTTTCGCACGATACAGTCTTGTCTGCTACTGTCGCCGTCATGACGACATTTCGGGATCCGGTCGACGTCGACGCCGGCGACGGCGACGGTGAGCGGCGGTTCGCCGTCATCACCGACGAGGCGCTCGACGGCCTGCGCCGGCTGATCGGGGTGCCGATCGCCGACACCGTCGAGCCCTGGTGCTACGAGGTGACCCGCGACAACGTCCGCCACTACGCCCACGGGATCGGCGACGACAACCCACTGTGGTGCGACCCGGCCTACGCCACCGCCGGACGCTACGGCGCCGTCATCGCCCCGCCCAGCTTCGTCTTCGCCCTCAGCCGGATCCTCTCCGGCTACGTGGGCGGGCTGCCCGGCATCCATGCCATGTGGGCCGGCGCCGACCTCACCTGGCACCGGCCCCTGCCGGTGGGCACCGAGGTACGGACGTCGGCCTACCTCAAAGACTTCGTCGAGCACCAGACCCGCTTCGCCGGCCGGGCGATCCAGCAGATCTACCACGTCGACTTCACCGACGCCGACGGCGTTCTGCTGGCCGGGGGCGACTCGTGGTGCTTCCGCACCGAGCGCGACACCGCCCGGGAGGCCGGTACGAAGTACGACGATGCCAAAGCCCGTCCGCCCATGCGATACACCGACGAGGAGCTCCGCCGCATCGCCGTCCTCTACGACGCCGAGGAGGTCCGGGGGGCCGAACCCCGTTGTTTCGACGACGTCCGGGTCGGCGAGGAGCTCCCGCCGATGGCCAAGGGGCCGATGACCGTGACCGGGTTCATCGCCTTCGCCCAGGGCTGGGGCGGCCTCTACATCCGGGCCAACAGGCTGGCCTGGCAGCAGCTGCGGAAGCACCCCGGCCTCGGCATCCCCAACCGGTTCGGGATTCCCGACGTGCCCGAGCGGGTCCACTGGGAGGACGACCTGGCGATGGCCGTCGGCACGCCCGGCGCCTACGACTACGGGCCCGAGCGCTGCTCCTGGCTCACGCACCACCTCACCAACTGGATGGGCGACGACGGGTTCCTCGTCCGCCACCGCACCAAGATCCGCCACCACAACGTGGCCGGCGACTGGCTCACGATCACCGGCCGGGTGACCGGGACCGGCGTCGACGAGGCGGGCCGCCCGGTGGTCACTGTGGAGCAGGAGGCCCGCAACCAGCACGGCGAGCTGTCGGCCCTCGGGTCGGGCACCGTGCTCCTCCCGACGCGGTCCTGATGCCCGCCACCCGCCCCACCGGCCATGAACTCGACGCCCCGCCCTGGAGCCGGGTCGAGGGAACGCTGCTGTCGACCGCCCGGGCCGTCCGCCGGGCCTACGACGCCGCGCTGGGCAACGCCGGCGTGAACCTCTCGGAGGCCAGCGTCCTCGCCCACCTGCAGGACGCCGGCCCGCTGACCCAGACGGAGCTGGCCCGCCGCATCGGGACGGGCCGGGCCCGCGTCGGCGCCTGGATCGACGGCCTCGTCGACAAGGGCGCCGTC
>JAICYE010000201.1 GCA_025934385.1 Acidimicrobiia bacterium
AAGCAACCCCCGGCCGGTGGGGGTTGAGAAGACGCGGCCGGGAGTTTGTCGGGTGCGAGGAGGACGGCGCCCCGGCCCAGCCCGCCGCCCACCTCCCCCGGCGGGGTGATTCGGGCCCTCGGCGACGCGTCTAGGCTTCCGCCATGGAGATCCGCGACCTGGTGGTGCGGGACCTGGTCACCGTGGGTCCCGCCCACACCCTGGCCCAGGCGGCCAAGCTGATGAGCGCGAAGCGGGTCGGCTCCGCCATCGTCCTCACCGAGGAGTCACCGGGGATCCTCTCCGAACGCGACGTCCTGCGGGCCGTGGCCGACGGCGTCGATCCGGCGGAGGCCACGGTGGCCGACTACATGACGTGGAACGCCATTGTCGCCACCTCGGAATGGGACGTGATGGAAGCCGCCCGGACCATGCAGCAGCACGGCTTCCGCCATCTGCTGGTGATCGACGGCGCGTCGGCCAACCAGATCGGCATCCTGTCGATCCGCGACCTGATGGCCGGGATCCTCCAGTGCACCGACGAGCTCAGGGCTGTGCCGGGCTCCGCGTGAGGAACCGCTCGGCCAGCTCGGAGCGGCGGGCCTCCCACTCGGTGGCGGTGATCCCGTAGCGGACGTGGTCCTCCCACGCGCCGCGGATCTGCAGGTAGTCGCGGGCGGTTCCCTCCTCCCGTAGCCCGAGCTTGTCGACCACTCTCCGGCTGGCCTTGTTGCGGGGGACGATCGCCACCTCGACGCGGTGGAGCTTCAGCTCCTCGAACGCCAGCCGCAGCACCAGGACCAGGGCCTCGGGGACGAGCCCCCGCCCGGCGTGGGCCTGGTCGACCCAGTAGCCGACGTGGGCGCTCTGGAACGGTCCGCGCTGGATGCCCGACAGGTTGATCTCCCCGGCCAGCGTCCCGTCATGGAGGAAGATCGCCAGCGGGTGGGCGCTGTCCAGGTGGCGCTGGCGGGCGGCGGAGGCGCAGCGGGCCCGGAAGGCGGCGGCGTCGCGCATGAGATCGGGGGAGCCGGGCTCGGGCAGCGGCTCCCAGGGCTCGAGCCATTCGCGGTTGCGCCAGCGGACCTCGCGCCAGGCGTCGCCGTCGGCCGGTTCGAGCGGCCGCAGCACCACCCGGGGGCCGACGAGGCGCGTCACGGTCGGAGAAGTTAGCGTGCCGTCCCGTGAGTGGCGCCGACGTACTCGTATGGATGGATCTGGAGATGACCGGCCTCGACGTCGAGCGCGACGTCATCGTCGAGATTGCCGCCCTGGCCACATCGGCGACGACGCTGGAGCCACTCGACGACGGGCTGTCGGTGGTGGTGGTCCAGCCGCCGGAGACGCTGGCGGCCATGGGCGACTTCGTCCGCCGGATGCACACCCGCTCCGGGCTTCTGGCCGAGATCGGCACCGTCGGCGTTCCGCTCCCGGAGGCCGGCCGGAACGTCCTGGAATACATCAAGGGTCACGTCCCCATGCCTCGGACGGTCCCGCTGTGCGGCAACTCGATCGGGATGGACCGCCGGTTCCTGGCCCGCTACCTGCCCGACATCGAGGAGCACCTCCACTACCGCTCGATCGACGTGTCCTCGATCAAGGAACTGTGCCGGCGGTGGTACCCCGAGCCGTTCGCCGCCCGTCCCCAGAAAGTCGATGACCACCGGGCCCTGCCCGACATCGGGGCGTCGATCGCCGAGCTGCGCTACTACCGGGAGACCGTGTTCCGATGATGGGCGGCCCGGGCGGCGTCACGGTCGGCACGATCACCGTCGACTGCAACGAGTTCTGCCTCTGCCCGCCGGACTGCCCCGGGCCCGGCGCCGGCTGACTGATTCAGGCCGGCAGCTGCGAACGGACGAGGCCGTCGAGGATGTCGGCCTCGGAGACGATCATCTCCTCGAAGCCCCAGTGCCGCATGACCGCCACGAGGACGGCGGCGCCGCCCACGATCACGTCGACCCGGGCCGGCTCGAGGCCGGGGTTGTGGCGCCGGTCGGCCGCCGGCTCGGTGGCCAGCGTGCGGAAGACGTCCTCCGCCGCCTCCCGGCGCAGCCGGAAGTGGTGGATCACGTCCCGGTCCCACTCCGCCAGGCCGATCTCGACGGCGGCCACGGTGGTGACGGTGCCGGCCGTGCCGATCAGGGTCCGGGCCACGCCGGCGGCGGGCAGCTCGCGGTCGACGTCGTCGAGGTAGGCCTGCACGACCGAGATCGCCTGGGACAGTTCCTCCGGTGCAGGCGGGTCGGAGTGGAGCCAGGCCTCGGTGAGGCGCACGCAGCCGACGTCGACCGACATCACGCCGAGCACCTCGGGGGCGCCCCCGGTGTCTGCGCCGTTGCCGACGATGAACTCGGTCGACCCGCCACCGATGTCGACGACGAGATGGGGGGCGGGAGCGTCGAGACCGGTGGTGGCGCCGAGGAACGTGAGCCGGCCCTCCTCGTCGCCGGAGAGGAGTTCGACCGGCGCGCCGAGGATCTCCGACGCCGGGCCGAGGAGGTCGTCGCGGTTGGCGGCGTCGCGCGCCGCGCTGGTGGCGGTGGCCCGGACGCCGTCGACACCGGCGGCGTCCATCACGTCGCGGTACTTGCGCAGGACGGCCAGCGTCCGCTCGACGGCGTCGGGGTGGAGGCGGCGGGTGGCGTTGACGCCCTGCCCCAGCCGGGTGATGTGCATGTGCCGTTCGACGGTGGTGAGCGGCGCCGAGACGCCGGCGCCGTCAGCGACGAGCAGCCGGGTGGAGTTCGTTCCCATGTCGACCGCCGCCAGCCGCGTCACAGGTGCTCCTCCACCCAGCGCCCCACCGGGTCGTCGCCCCCCGCCAGATGGAAGGCATAGTGGGCGTGGAGGCACTTCACCCCTCGCCTCGTTCCACCGACCCCGCCGGACGGGCGGGGCCCGGCGTAGGCCGGGTCGACGGCGGCGTCCCGCTCGGCGGCATACGTGGCGTGGGCGGCAGCCAGCGTCGCCGGGTCGACGGCGGCCTCGGCGGCCCGCACCCCGCCGGCGGCCTCCAGCCGGGACACCGCTTGGCGGAGCGCCGGGTCGCACAGCCAGTAGCGGGTGGGCATCGGCGTCCCGTCCCGGAGGAACGGCGCATTGCGGATGACGACCGGGGCGCCGGCGGCGGTGCGGACGACGACCTCGAAGTCGCCCTCCGGCGGGCGGCCGAGGCGCTCGGTCAGCACGGCGACGTCGTCGGAGGTGGCCATGGCGACCAGAGTCTAGGAACCGACGGTTCACAGGCGGCTCACGCCGCCGATGTCGGGGGGGCACCCCCCGTCCCCCCGGGCGCCTTGGCCGCCGCCCGGGCCGAGAACTTGGCGGCGTCGACGACGGCCCGCCGGTGGGTCCCCCGGGCGATGGTGTCGACGCCGTCGTGGGCTTCGACGGCGAACTCCAGCAGGCGCCCGTCCACCTTGGTGAGCTCGACCGCCGTCGTCACCTCGAGGCCGGGCGGGGTGGCCGCCTCGTGGGAGACGTCGATGTGGATCCCCAGCGTCATCTCCGCCGGCCAGTCGACGTGCTCGTTGACCAGCTGGATGCACGTCCACTCGATGAGCCCGACCAGGAAGCCGGTGGCGAAGACCTCGGGCATGGCCAGGAAGTCGGGCGACTCGGGGTAGAGGTGGGGCACGGTCTTGTCGGGCGGCACCCGGTAGGTGAACTCGTGGCGCAGGCCGGCCTGGAGCGTCGGAGCGGGCATGGTCGGCGAGCGTATCCCGTCGTCCGCAACTTCCAGGTTTCGGAAGGCCGGGGCCGGGAATGTTGTCTCCGGACCGGCCCGGCGGAGGGGCGGGCCGAAGGGGGGGGGCGAAAACATGGGTGCCACCAACGGGCATTGGGCGCGGCGCGTCATCGTCCGGTTGCTCACGCTGCTCACGATGTTGGCCGCGGTGCTGACGGTCAGCCCGGTCGGACCTGCTGTCGCGGCGCAGAAGACCCCGCCGGGCGACCCGCCCGGCAACAACGGGACCATCAAGGTGAAGAAGGCCGACCCGGCCGCCGACCCGAACGAGAAGAACAACGCCAACCAGCCGCACATCACCGGCTGCGTCCTCTGGCTCAGCTACTCCGGCTTCGACCAGGCCCAGACGGCCGACATCACCTTCACGGCCCAGGAGCCGAGCGGGAACGGGGAGGTGCTCGTGGCCGACAAGAGCGTGCCGGTGAGCAACGACGCGGCCGGCGGTGGCCAGGATCAGGACGTCGTCATCGCCTACAACCTGACGTCGGCGGTGCAGAACCTGAAGCGCCAGCCGCAGCAGGGTTACCACATCAAGGTCGCGTCCGACACCAGGGAGGCGCCCGGCGGCGCCAAGCAGAAGGTGTTCTGGATCGATTGCGCCCCGGCCGCTTCCAGCACGCTGCGGATCTCCAAGGCGGTCCAGGGGACGGCGGCAGGGCCCTTCGCCTTCTCGGTGACCTGCAACCACCGGCCGCTGGACAGGACGTTCACGCTGCAGGCCGGTGAGAAGCACGACATCAGCAATGTGCCGGCCGGCACGACCTGTGTCACCACGGAGACCGACGCCAAGGGAGCGCAGAGGACCGACATCGCCGAGAACCCGCCGAGCGGGCCGGCCGACGGCACGGTGAAGGTCACCGCCGGAACGCCGGAGACGGTGACGTTCACCAACGTCTTCCCCGGGAGCGGGAGCACGCCGGCGCCGAGCGACTCCGACCTCCGCGGTCCGAACGGCAGCCCGTCCGGATCGACCGGGGGCACCACTGGCGGCACTGGCGGTAGCAGCAACGCCGGGACGACCGGGGGCGCCGGCACGCCGGCCGCCTCGAACCCGGCGGTCCTGGGCGAGACCGTCACCCGGCCCGGTGCCACGCCGCAGCCGGCGACGACGCTGCCCCGCACCGGCGATGACCCGTCGGGCCTCCTGGTGCTCGGCCTGTGGGCGCTGTCGGCCGGGGCCCTGGCCCGGGCCGCGGGACGGGGCCGGCTGCGGCGCCGGTCGTGATTCCCGCCGCCAGGAGGTAGGTTCCGGGTCCGTGGCCGGACCCGTGCCCCTCGCCGAGCTGGTGTCGATCTGCGGCCCCGACCGGGTCGTCGTCGACCACGCCGCCCTCCGCACCGACGAGTCGGACGGGCGGCTGCAGTACGCCGTCGTCCCCGCCGCCGCCGTCCTGCCGGATTCCGCCGAGGAGGTGGCGGCGGTGGTGGCCGCCTGCCACCGGGCCGCCGTGCCCTGGGTGGCCCGGGGCTCGGGGACCGGCCTGTCGGGCGGGTCGCTGCCGATCGAGGGCGGCGTGGTGATCTCGCTGTCGCGGATGCGGCGCATCGTCGACGCCGACCTC
>JAICYE010000147.1 GCA_025934385.1 Acidimicrobiia bacterium
GACGGTCGACGCATGGCGGGCCGCGCACCCCGACGGACCGACGCCGTCGGCGGAACTCGACGCCGCCTTCGACACGGACGTCTACGCCCCGGCCTGGCAGAAGCTCGGCGAAGTCGAACGCCGGCTGACACGACTTGGCTTCCGGCCTGAAGGCCCGCCTGACAACCGACCGCTTCAGAGCAGGACCGTGACCCTCCAGCGCGGCGGCGTCACGGTATGGCTCGGGATCGAATACCCCGGCGGCAGCGTCAGTGTCTACCGCCACGGATGAGGAAGCGGAGGCGCCGGCGGGACTGACCGCCGCTGACCTGCCCAGACGTCGTGCGGGCGGTGGGGCTCGAACCCACATGAGCCGGAGCTCAGCGGTTTTTAAGACCGCCTCCTCAACCAATTGGGATACGCCCGCGTCAACGGGAAACGGTACCGCCGCTCAGCGGACGACGGCCTCCGTGTCGAGGCGGGCGACCAGGCGTTCAACCAGGCGGCGGACGGTGTCGCGGATCACCCGCACCTCCTGCATCGGCCGGCCGGCGGCGTCGGGGATCCCCCACTCCTCCCGGGGGACGTCCCGGGCGACGTCGGGGTTCAGGGTGAACCCGAGGGTGATGATCCGGTCGACGATGTCGGCCAGGTCCGCCGTCATCTTCCGGCCCGGGCCGTCGACGGTGGTCAGCCCGTCCTCGGAGAGCGCCGACGCCGCCTCCCGCCCGAGGCCGGCGGATGGCTGCAGCGCCGCCGCCAGCGGCTCGTAGCGGTCGCCGGCCAACTGCTCCAGGTAGGCGGCGCACATCCGGGAGGCGCCCGCGTCGTGTTCGCAGACGAAGAGGACCCGGGGGCGGTAGGTCATGCCTCCTCGGCCGCGCGCGCCGGGCGGCGGCTCCGGAGGAGCGTCTTGGCCAGCAGGTCGACCGTGCGGTGCACGACGGGATCACCGGGGAACTCGGAGAGCAGCGCCACCGCCCGGCCGTAGGCGCCTTCGATCGCCCGGGACCGGCCGGCCGCCTCGGCCAGCAGCTCGGCCATGACGACGTCCTCCGACGTGCCCTCGGTGAGCAGGGCCAGGGCCAGGCCGAACAGCCACGTCGCCTGGCCGGCCACGTCGCTCGGCGGCGGCTTCGGGTGGCGGCCGGTGAGGTCGACCGTGGCCACCGGCCGGTCGGGGCCGACCGCCACGACGGGCTCGGGGGAGGCCGGCGGATCGTCGGGGATGGTCACCACGTCGTGCTCGCCGCCCGCTCCACTGTCGTCTTCGTCGTCCGGTTCGGTGTTCCGCCCGGGGAGGGGCGCGAGGGCCGTCACGGGGTCGCCACCGCCTCCTGAGGTGTCGGGGCGGCGGGGACGACCGCAGCAGGGTCCATGGCTTCGGCGGCGGTGAGATCGAGTGGCGGCGTGACCAGCTCAACCGGAATGTTGAACAGCCGCTCGATGCGGGACGGGACGTCGTGGCGGAGCCACTGCGACGGCCCGACCGGCAAGGTCGAGAGGATCAGGGCGTCGAACGAGCGGCGGCGCAGCACCTCGCCGATCGCCACGACGGGGCTCGGGTCGCCCACTTCACCGACGACGTCGGCGCCGAGGGTCCGCATCCGTTCGAGGGCGCCGTCGAGGCGCCGTCGGGCGACGGCGACCGCGTCAGCCGGCGTCCACTGCACGGGGCCGTGGGCTCTCGTCGCCGGCACGAGGAGAAAGAAGTCGCACGGGCCGGCGTCGTTGCAGGCTCTGATCTTGTCGATCAGTTCTGGCCGTTTGAGCGTCTGGTTGGCCACCACGAGGTAGTGGCGCATCCACCCTCCCTGAGTTCCGTGCCCCCCTCGTCTGGCAGCGCGCCACATCGTAGGCGGTGGTGGCGCCGAGGAACAGGTATCAAAACAGGTATGCCCGATCAGGAACCGTCAGGTTCCGGGCTCGATACGGATGCGGGGGTCGCGGGACGACAGGTGGTAGGCGGTCACCGGCCAGGCCGGGCCCACCCGCTCGAGGAGCAGCTCGTCGACCAGCGTCTCGCCCGAATGGAGGCGGAGCCGGGTCAGGACCCGGGCCACGGGGCCGTTGACGTCGACCCGCTCGGGCTCCACCGTCCGCACGAGGCCGGCCAGGGCCCGGCTCTCGCCCCGGTAGGCGGTGACCTTGTCCCGCACGAACTGGTCGCGGGTGCGCCCGTCCCGCAGGCCGGGGCCCGACAGGTTCCAGAGCGTGGAGAAGTCCAGGCGATCCCAGGCGTGCTCGTAGGCGACGGCGGTGTCGGCCGGGCCCGGCGCTCCCAGCTTGGCCAGCGCCACCACCAGCCATACCACGATCACCATCGTAAACACCAGAAACAATAGGATCGGGATGAGCGAAGGACTTGGATCGGCCGCGACGACCACGGTGCCAGGGTACGCCCTCGCTCCGGCTCCTGATCATTCGGGGTCGAAGACGACCCCGGGGTTCAGGACGCCGGTGGGGTCGAGGGTGGCCTTGGCCGCCCGGAGGACGGCGGCGAAGAGCTCGGGCCGCTCCCGGTCGTACCCCGGGCGGTGGTCCCGGCCGACCGCGTGGTGGTGCGTGGCCGTCCCGCCGGCCCGATCGATGGCGGTCGAGGCGGCGGCTTTGACCGCCGCCCACTGCTCGAGCTCGGCCCCCGGCCGCCCGGGGGCGATGACCGTGTAGTACGGCGCCGGGCCGTCCGGATAGACGTGGGTGAACCGGCAGGACACGAACCCGCCCTCGGCGCCGACGGCGGCCAGGGTGTCGCGCACCGCCGTCCTCACGGCGGCGTGGAGGGCGGCGAAGCGGTCCCAGGTGCAGGCCGTCTCGAACGTCTCGGCGATGGCCCCGAAGGTCAGGAGCCCGTCCCGGAGGTAGGGGAGATCGAAGAAGGCCCGCCGCCAGGCGTAGGCCGTCGGCTCGCGGCCGCCCGGACCGCTCTCGGCCCCGCCGGCCGCGCCGCCGGCCGCTCCGCCGGCCGCGCCGCCGGCCGCTCCGCCGTGGTCGGCGCAGCACCCCAGCGCCCGGGCCAGGAGCCCGTCCACCGGGAAGTCGGCCGACTCGAACCCGAGGAGGAGGACGGGCCGGTCACCGGTCCCCGAGAACCGGGCCTCGGCCCGGTCGAGGAGCCGGCAGTTGGAGGGGTGGAGCCCGGACTGGGCCAGCGCCCGGGTGGCGGCCACGCCGGGCTCGAAGGCGTCGAACGTGACGGCGGCGGCGGCCCGGAAGGCCGGCCGGCGGACGAGGCGCATCCAGGCCTCGACGATCACCCCGAGCGTGCCTTCCGACCCGGCGAAGAGGCGCTCCGGAGCGGGGCCGGCCCCCGACGCCGGCAGGCGACGGGTCTCGACGGGCCCTTGTGGTGTCAGGACCCGGAGCGACTCGACCCGGTCCTCGATGTGGGTGGCCAGGGTGGCGTGGTGACCGGCCGACCGGGTGGCGATCCAGCCGCCGAGGGTGGAGAACTCGTAGGACTGGGGATAGTGGCGCAGGGCCAGGCCGGCCGGGCGGAGCTGGGCTTCGATGGCGGGCCCGAGGGCCCCGGCCTGGATGCGGGCCGCCTGCGAGGTGGCGTCGATCTCGGTGACCCGGTCGAGACCGGTGAGGTCGAGGGTGAGCGTGCGGTCGGCGTCGCACTCCACGCCGCCCACGACCGAAGAGCCGCCGCCGTAGGGCACGACGGCCGTGCCGGTGGAGGCGCCCCAGTCGAGGACGGCGGCCACGTCGGCCTCGGTCGTCGGGAAGGCCACGAGGTCGGGCGGGTGGGGGAACTCGCCCCGGAAGCCCCGGACGACGTCGCGGTAGGACCGTCCGTAGGCGTGGCGGGCCCGCTCATAGGTCGAGGCGTCGCAGAAGGGCGCCAGCGCCGCCGGCGCGGCGATCCTCGGCGGCCGGAGCTCCAGGGCCTCGAGGGGAACGGGCCGGCGCCGCTCCGGCGCGGTCCCGAAGAACCCGGCCACCAGGGCCCCGAGCCCGTCGAGCCGGTCGCCGGTGAGCGCCGACTCCTCGAGCCCCCAGCCCCAGAACGACCGCCGGCCCGGTTTCACTCCTCGGCGCCGTCCGGGGCCGGACGGGGAGCGGGCGCGCCGAGGCCGAGCTCTTGGCGCAGCTCCCGGTGCTCGGCCCGGAGGATGGCGAGCTCCGCTTCGAGTGACTCGACCCGCGCCTCGAGGGCGGCGACCCGGTCCGGCCGGGCGGGGGCCGGGGTGAAGGAATCGGCACGCGGGGCCCGGTCCTCGTCGGCCGGGGGTGCGAAGGCCGCCGCGGCGGCGTCGACCGGGCCGGCCAGGAGCTGGGCGTAGCGGGCCTCCTTCTGGCCGGGCTGGCGAACGAGGCGCACCACCAGCGGCTCGTCCCGGGCGGCCAGGCCCTCGAGCGCCTCCTCCACCTCCGACAGCCCGGCGAAGTCGTGCATCCGCTCCGTGCGGGTGCGGAGCTCGCCCACCGTCTGCGGCCCGCGCAGGGCCAGCACGGACAGCAGGGAGACCTCGCCCGGACTCAGCCCGAGCGCCTCGTCGAGCACCTGGCGGTGCTTGGGCACGCGGGCGCCGGGCGTGTGGATGACGCGGGCGAAGCCCCGCTGGCGCAGGGCGGTCAGCGTGACCCGCACGGTGCTGGTGTCGTAGGCCACCACCGGGTTCCGGTTGGACAGCTGGTTGCAGGCGGCCACGACGGCGTTCTCGGTCAGGGGATAGCTGTCGGGGGTCGTGAACTGCTTCTCCACCAGGCAGGCGACGACCCGCAGCTCTTCGGGGGTGAGCGGCTCCATCAGGGCCCATTATCCAGGACGGGTAGGGTGCCGGTCGTGGCCGCTCCCCTCGTGACCAACGTGGTGCGGGGCCGGCAGGAGCCCGACCGGCTCCTGCTCCTCATCCACGGCAAGGGCGCCGACGAGCATGACCTCGAGCCGCTCGTCCCCCATCTCGACCCCGAGGGCCGGTTCCTCACCGTCCTCCCCCGGGCGCCGTTACCATTCCTGTCGGGCTGGCAGTGGTACGACACCGAGGGGATCCCCCGGGGCGGGCCGCAGTTCGTCGCTTCCGTCGACACCCTCGACGACCTCCTCGACTCCGCCTGCGCCGAGTACGGCTTCGAGCGGGCCGAGGCCATCGTGGCCGGCTTCTCCCAGGGCTGCGGCCTGACGCTGGCCCTCGGGCTGCGCCGGTCCGGGCGGTCCCGGCCGGCCGGGCTGCTGGCGATGAGCGGCTTTCTCCCCGAGCGCGACGACGTCGAGTACGACTTCGCCGCCGCGCCGCCCGTCCTGCTCCAGCACGGCGCCGCCGACCCCACGATCCCGGTGGAGTGGGGCCGTCGGGCGGTGGCCCGGCTCGGCGCCGAGGGCGTGCCGGTGGTCTACCGGGAATACCCGATCGGCCACCAGGTCGGCCCGGAGAGCGTGCAGGACGCCATGGCCTGGCTGGCGTTGGTGCTGGCCGGGAAGCGGCCCGCGGAGCCGGTGCCCGACGTCGCCGGGGCCGTTCGGCCGACCAGCGCTTAGCGCTCGGTGGTCGTCGCCGGGCGGCTCGGCGTCGCCGGCCGCGGCTTCTTCGCCTTCTGGGGCAGCAGCGCCCGGAGGCTCTTGTCGGGCCGGCCGATCAGGTAGCCGGCGGCGCCGCCGAGGACGCCGCAGCCGAAGATCACCCAGATCAGCCGGATGTCGAGCGAGAACAGCAGGAAGTGGACGTTGACCGGCTGGGCGTTCTGCAGCACGAACGTGATGAAGATGATGGCGATCACCGTCAGCTGCGCCGTCTTGACGAGCCGGTCCCGCTGCCGGTGCTCCATCTGCTGGAGCTGGGACCGCAGCCAGGCCACCCGGGGCATGTCGGGGTTGAGAGCCCGCTTGGCGTTGGCCGCGGCCAGGACGGAGTCGTCGACCGGGACGGTGGCGGTGGGCTCGCCGATCGAGGCCGACACCGTGCGGGCGCCCGTCCGGCGCCGCTTGGTGGTCGACGAGGCGTCGGTCGAGCCGTTGCCCGAGCCGTTGCTCGAACCCGTCCTCGAGCCGGTCGTCCGGCTCCGGCTGGTGCTCGCTCGCTTGGATCCACCGGTCGTGGCCACGGTCTTACCTCCTCCGCCGTTGCGAGGGGTGTACCCGCCGGTCGTGGCCTTGTAATCGCCCCCGGGCCGCCGTCGCCGTCAGCGGATCCCGATGCGCCCGGGCGTGCC
>JAICYE010000357.1 GCA_025934385.1 Acidimicrobiia bacterium
GGTCGTCGACCTCGCCCGGCACTTCCGGGGGACGGGCCACATCGTCCGCTTCATCGAATTCATGGACGTCGGCACCCTCAACGGCTGGGACCTCAGCCAGGTCGTCACCGCCGCCGAGATCGTCGAGCGGATCAGCGCCGAGGTGCCCCTCGAGCCGGTCGGGGCCAACTACCGGGGCGAGGTCGCCAAGCGGTGGCGCTACGTCGATGGGTCGGGCGAGATCGGCATCATCTCCTCGGTCAGCCAGCCGTTCTGCGGCGACTGCACCCGGGCCCGCCTCTCGACCGAGGGCCAGCTCATCACCTGCCTCTTCGCCGCCGGCGGTCTCGACCTCCGGGGCCCGATGCGGGCCGGCGCCTCCGACGAGGACCTCCACGACCTCATCGTCGGCTGCTGGAGCAACCGCCGCGACCGCTACTCCGAGCAGCGCTCGGAGCTCACCGTCCGGCCGCGCAAGCGGATCCAGATGTTCCAGGTCGGGGGCTAGGAGCCGCCGATCAGTGGTCGGCCGGCAGGTCGAGCCGCATCACGTCCACCGGCTCCCCGGTTCCGACACCCTCCCCGTCGGGCAGCAGCGCCAACCCGTCCGCCAGCGCCATGGCTGACAGGACGTTCGACGCCTGCCCGCCGGCCGAGGCCGCCACCAGTTGGCCGGCCTCGTCATGGCGAAGCGTCACCCGGTCGAGGTGGAGCTTGCCGTCGGCCCGGCGGCGCATGTCGTGGGCCGCCACCGCCGGGGTCACCGGCCGGAACCGCCGGGGGTGGCCCATCATCTGGAGAAGGGCCGGACGGGCGAAGAGCTCGAAGCTGATGTGCGACGACACCGGGTTGCCGGGGAGGCCGAAGATCGGCACCCCCTGGAGCATTCCGAAGGCCAGCGGCTTGGCCGGCCGGATGGCGACCTGCCACCACTCCATCTCGGCGATGCGGGACAGGACGAGCTTGATGATGTCGTAGTCGCCCATCGACACCCCGCCGCTGGTGACCATGGCGTCGCAGGTGGCGGCGGCCTTCTCCAGCCGCTCGCTGATGACCGCCTCCTCGTCGACCCCGATGCCGAAGTCGACCGGCTCGCAGCCGGCCTGGGCCACCTGGGCCACGAGCATCGGGCGGTTGGAGTCGCGGATCTGGCCGATGGCGATCGGCTCCCCGGGGGGGACGAGCTCGTCACCCGTCGACATCACCGCCACCCGGGGCCGGCGCACGACCGTCACGGCGGCATGCCCGAGGCTGCTCACGACGCCGAGGTGGGCCGGGCCGAGCACAGCGCCGGCCGGGATGGCCGCGGCCCCCAGAGCGAGGTCGCCCCCGGCGGGGCGGACATGGTCGCCCTCTCTGGCCTCCCGGCTGATCGCCACGACCTCGCGGCCGTCGCCCTCGACGGCGGTGTCCTCCACCATCACGATGGCGTCGGCCCCGTCGGGGACGGGCGCCCCGGTCATGATCCGGATCGCCTCCCCCGGCCCGACCGGCACGGTCGGCGCCCGCCCGGCGGGCAGCTCGCCCACGACCCGCAGGCGGATGGGTGAGCCCGGCGCCGCCCCAGCGGTGTCGGCGGCCCGGACGGCGTAGCCGTCGACCCCGGTGTTGGCGAACGGCGGGATGGGGCCGGTGGCGGCCAGCGGCTCCGCCGTGACGAGCCCGAGGGCCTCGCTGAGCGCCACGGTGGTGCTCGAGAGGCGGGGAACCGTGGCCAGGATCTGTTTCTGGGCCTCTTCCAGGGGGATCACGGGTTAGACGTTACTGAGGCCGCGTCCCCCTTCCGACCTTCAGGGCCGTAAAATCACGAACCTCCGGTTTGATGCCGTTTTGTCCCATCCGAGGTGCGGGAGGGATTTCGAACCGACGAGCGTCGAGCGACGCATGCTCAGTGCACGGGGGAGGGCCCATGCGGCGAACGTTCTTCACGCTGGCGGCGGCGGTGCTGGCCGCTCTACCCACGGCTGTCGCCGGCGCTGCCGCGGGAGGGCCCAAGCCCTCGCCGGCCGTCGCGCCCGTCGCGGCGGCCCCGGCCGGCCTCGCCGGGGAACTGGCCGGCGGCGCCAAGCTGACGTTCCCGCTGCCTGACACGCCCGGCCCGGCCGCGCTGTCGCCGGGGGCGCAGGCCCTCGTCGACCACGCCCGGCCCGGCGACCTGCTCGACCTCGTCCTCACCATCGACCGGCCGGGCGACCGCCAGGTGGCCGGCGCCCTGTCCCGGCTCGGTGTGTGGTCGACGACGTTCGACCAGCTGCCGGCGGCGGCCGTCCGCCTGCCCCTGTCCCGGCTGACCGACCTGCGGAACCTGCGCGGCGTGCTCGGCATCTACGAGAACCGGCCGCTGCAGTTCTTCCTGAAGGACTCGGCCAAGCTCAACAACACGTACCACGCCTGGAACGACCTCAAGGTCACCGGCAAGGGCGTCACGGTCGCCATCATCGACACCGGCGTCGACTTCACCCACCCCGACCTGGCCCCGGCCATGAAGGCCAACGTGAAGATCGCCGGCTTCGGGCAGGACCCGATACCCAGCGTGCCGATCGAAGGGCTTCCCAACTCCGACACGTCGTCGGGCCACGGCACCCATGTCGCCGGCGACGTCGCCGGCCGGGGCACCGCCTCCCACGGCGAGCAGAAGGGCATGGCCTACGGCGCCGACCTCGTCGGCATCGGGACGGGCGACGCGCTGTCGGTCTTCACCGCCCTCGACGGGTACAACTGGATGCTCCAGAACCGCGAGAAGTACGGCATCCGCGTCGTCAACAACTCCTGGGGCGTCGGCTTCGGGCCCTTCGACCCGATGGACCCGGTGGCCCTGGCCACCAAGCGGGCCGCCGACGCCGGCATCACCGTCGTCTTCGCCAACGGCAACGACGGCGACGAGATGAGCATGAACCCCTACGCCGCCGCCCCCTGGGTCATCCCGGTGGCCGCCGGTACCAAGACCGGCAAGGTCACCGATTTCAGCTCCGGCGGGATCGAGGCCGACACCGTCGGGATGAACTTCAAGACCGGCGAGATCGACGGTGAGACCCGCCGGCCGCTCAACATGGGGCTCTACCATCCGGCGGTCACCACCACCGGCGAGAACGTGGTCTCCACCCGGGCCAACAACACCATCGTGCCCCTCACCGGGGCGCCGGAGGACATCAAGAACATCCCGCCCGACCAACTGCCCTACTACACGACGCTGTCGGGCACCTCGATGGCGTCGCCGGAGACGGCCGGCGTGGTGGCCCTCATCCTCGAGGCCGACCCGGCGCTGACGCCGGCCCAGGTCCGCATGGTCCTCCAGATCACCGCCCGGCCGATCGCCGGCGCCCCCTTCTACAAGCAGGGCTACGGCTACACCGACGCCTCGGGCGCCGTGGACCTCGCCGAGAGCGTGAAGGGCAAGTCGGTCTCCGACACCGAGTCGATCCTCGAAGGCAAGCAGGCCGCCCGCGACCAGGCCGTCCTCGACGGGCTGGCCCACCCCTCCCGCAC
>JAICYE010000500.1 GCA_025934385.1 Acidimicrobiia bacterium
CCGACGTCCTCGACCCCGCCCTGCTGCGGGCCGGCCGCTTCGACCGCCAGGTGATGGTGGGCGCGCCCGACCGCAAGGGCCGCACCCGGCTCCTCGAGCTGTACACCGCCGACCGGAAGACGGCGCCCGACGTCGACTTCGTGGCCCTGGCCCGGCGCATGCCCGGCCTGACCGGCGCCGACATCGCCAACCTGGTCAACCAGGCCGCCATCGAGGCGGCCCGGGCCGGCCGGGACGAGCTCCGCACCGACGACTTCGCCGAGGCGCTGGCCACCGTCATGATGGGCCGGGCCCGGAAGTCGGCGTCCGTGACCGACCGGGACCGGGAGATCACCGCCTGGCACGAGGCCGGCCACGCCGTGGTGGCGCTGCTGCTGCCCGAGGCCCACGACCCGGTGCAGGTGACGATCGTGCCCCGGGGCTCGGCCGGCGGGGTGACGTGGATGGGCGGCGACGACGCCTCGTTCCTCACCGGCGGCGAGGCCCGGGCCCGCCTGGCCGTGTCGCTGGCCGGACGGGCGGCGGAGGAGATCCTCCTCGACGGCGACTTCACCCAGGGCGCCTCGAACGACATCGCCAACGCCACGGGCCTGGCCCGGCGGATGGTGGCCGAGTGGGGCATGTCGAAGCTGGGGCTGGCCGCGGTCGGCCCAGAGCACGTCGGTTCGGGGCTCGTCGAGCGGGTCCACGCCGAGGCCGACGGCCTCCTGACCGACGCGCTGGCCCGCGCCCGGGCGGTGCTGAGCGAGCACCGGGCCGTGCTGGAGGCGGTGGTGGCCGACCTCCTGGCCGACGAGACGCTCGACCTCGACCGGATCCGGGAGCTGCGGGCCGGGGTGGAGCTGACGCACGTCAGTTCGGGGTAGGGCTACCCCCACCCCCGAGACGCCAGGTGGCGGGATGTTCACGGCCGGGCCGGTTCCGTATCGTGATGTACGTGCCTCCTGCGGGTTTCCGCAGGGCACCTCACCGCCTCGACTTGCATCGCCGTTCAGGCCCACCCCAGCGGGCCGGGGACGGGACAGTCAGAGGCGGTGTGGCGCGTCCGGGGGCTCGTTGCGCTCTTGCTAGCGTCGGCCTCCGATGGCCTTCGAGGAGTACGTCCGCAGCGAGGTCGTGGCCGACTACGCCGAGGGGTTCCTGACCCGGCGGGAGGCGCTGCGGCGACTCATGCTGCTGGGCGTGGGGGCGACGGCGGCCGGGGCGCTGCTGGCGGCCTGCGGGGGCGGGTCCTCGAAGTCCGGCGCGGCGTCCACGACCACCGGCCCGTCGGCGACGGCGACGACGGCGGCGAGCGGTGCGGCCCAGCAGGTCGGCCCCGCGCCGCTGGCCACCGAGGCGGTCACGTTCGCCGGGCCGGCCGGCCAGCTCGAGGGCTCGTGGTCGGCGGCACCGCGCCCCGCGGGCGCGGTGCTGATCATCCACGAGAACCAGGGGCTCACCCCCCACTTCGTGTCGCTGCCCGGTCGGCTGGCGGCCAGCGGCTACTCGGCGCTGGCCGTCGACCTGTTGTCCCGCAAGGGCGGGACGGCCGCCTTCAGCGATCCGGCGGCGGCCACGGCGGCGCTGACCGCCATCCCGCTGCCCGACCTCGTGGCCGACATGGAGTCGTCGTTGACGGAGCTGCTGCACCGGGCCGGCGCCCACAAGCCCGGCGTGATGGGCTTCTGCTTCGGCGGCGGATTGGTGTGGTCGCTCCTGGCCGCCGGCGAGGCCCGGCTGGCCGCCGCCTGCCCCTTCTACGGGCCGCTGCCCGACAACCACGACTTCTCCCGGGCCAAGGCGGCCGTGCTGGCCTTCTACGGCGAGACGGACGCCCGGGTCGACGCCACCCGGGACGCCGCCGTCGCCGCGCTGGCGGCCGCCGACCTGCCCCACGAGACCAAGGTGGAGCCCGGTGCGGGCCACGCCTTCTTCAACGAGACCAAGCCGAGCTTCGTCCGGGCGGCGGCGGCCGACGCCTACGCCGCCCTGCTCGACTGGTTCGGTCGCTACCTGTCGTGACGGCGGGATGAGTTCCGGCGCCGTCCTGGTGGCGGTGGCGGTGGCGCTGGCGGTGATGATCGCCCTGCTGTTCCGTCTCGTCGCCGTCCTCGACTCGGCTGAGCTGGCGCTGCGCCGCCTGGCCGGCGACGTGCGGGCGGCGCGCACGGGCGCGGCCGCCGCCGGGGAGCTGGCCGCCGCCGTCGAGCGCGATGCCGACCGCGGCCGGGCCGCTTTCGACCGGTTGGAGGCACTGAAGCGGCGGGATGGGCGAACGGACGGCGGGGGTCAGGCCGGCCAGTAGCGGCTGTCGCGGTTGCGCCACCAGAGGAGGCCGCCGCCGATCAGC
>JAICYE010000588.1 GCA_025934385.1 Acidimicrobiia bacterium
GAACCCCTACACCTGGAAGAAGGTGCAGCGGGCGATGCAGATCGCCCGGGAGAACCGCCTGCCGGTGATCAACCTGGTGGAGTCGTCGGGCGGCGACCTGCCGAGTCAGGCCGAGCTGTTCCTCCCGGCTGGAAGGCTGTTCCACGACCTGACGCAGCTCTCGGCGCTGGCCATCCCGACGATCGCGCTGGTCTTCGGCAACTCCACCGCCGGCGGAGCCTACGTGCCGGGCATGTGCGACTACGCCGTCCTCGTCAAGCAGCAGGCCAAGGTGTTCCTCGGCGGCCCGCCACTGGTGAAGATGGCGACGGGGGAGGACGCCGACGACGAGTCCCTCGGCGGCGCCGAGATGCACGCCCGCATCTCCGGTCTGGCCGACTACATGGCCGACGACGAGCTCGACTGCATCCGCATCGGCCGCCAGATCGTGGCCGACCTCGGCTTCCGCAAGCTCGGCCCGGGGCCCGACCGCCCGGCCGAGCCGCCGGTCCACGATCCCGAGGAGCTGCTGGGGATCGTCTCGGTCAACCTGAAGGTGCCGTTCGACCCCCGGGAGGTGCTGACCCGCATCGTCGACGGCTCCCGCTTCTCCGAGTACAAGCCGCTCTACGGCCCGGCGCTGGTCACCGGGTGGTGCCACCTCCACGGCTACCGGCTCGGCGTGCTGGCCAACGCCCACGGTGTCCTCCAGAACGAGGAGGCGCAGAAGGCCACCGAGTTCATCCTGCTGGCCAACCAGAGCGACACGCCGCTGCTGTTCCTCCAGAACACCACCGGCTACATCGTGGGCACGGCCTACGAGCAGCGGGGGATCATCAAGGACGGCGCCAAGATGATCAACGCCGTGGCCAACAGCGCCGTACCGCACATCACGATCCTCATGGGCGCCTCCTACGGCGCCGGCAACTACGGCATGAGCGGCCGGGCCTACGATCCCCGCTTCCTCTTCGCCTGGCCCAATGCCAAGACGGCGGTGATGGGCCCCGAGCAGCTGGCCGGCGTCCTGTCGATCGTGGCCCGCCAGGCGGCGGCCTCGGCCGGCCGGGAGTTCGACGAGGCGGAGGACGCCAAGCGCCGCCAGGCCACCGAGGACCAGATCGAGGCCGAGTCGCTGGCGCTGTACCTGTCGGCCCGCCTCCACGACGACGGCATCATCGACCCCCGCGACACCCGCGACGTCCTCGGCGTCTGCCTGTCCGCCATCCATTCCAACACGGTCGAAGGCCGGCGGGGCTTCGGCGTCTTCCGGATGTGACCGCCATGGCCGACCCGACCACTCCGACCACGCCGATCCGGACGCTGCTGGTGGCCAACCGGGGCGAGGTCGCCCGCCGGGTGTTCCGCACCTGCCGGGAACTCGGCATCCGGACCGTCGCCGTGTACTCACCCCCCGACGCCGGTGCGCCGTTCGTGGCCGAGGCCGACGCCGCCGTGGCCCTCGACGGCGTGCGGGGCTACCTCGACACCGCCCAGATCCTGGCCGCGGCCGAGGCCACCGGCGCCGACGCCGTCCACCCCGGCTGGGGGTTCCTGGCCGAGAACGCGCCCTTCGCCGAAGCCTGCATCAAGGCCGGGCTCGCCTGGGTCGGGCCGCCGCCGCCGGCCATGGAGGCGATGGGCTCCAAGATCGAGGCCCGCCGCCTGATGGAGGCGGCCGGCGTCCCGGTCGTACCCGGCGCCACGCTGGCC
>JAICYE010000303.1 GCA_025934385.1 Acidimicrobiia bacterium
CCCTTGAACGTCACGTCGCTCTCGGTCCACGCCTGCTTGATGAACCGCACGGTGTCGTCGAACAGCACGCCCCGCTGGCCCATGTCGACACCGAAGGCGTCGAGGTCGGCGTCGACGTACCCGGCGCCGAGGCCGAGCTGCAGCCGGCCGTTGGAGATCACGTCGAGCAGGGCGGTGTCCTCGGCCAGGCGGACGGGGTGGTAGAGCGGCGCCAGGGCGACGCAGGTGCCGACCTTGAGGGTGCTCGTCTCCCGGGCGATCCCGGTGGCCACCATCAGCGGGTTGGGGAAGTAGCCGTCGGGCTGCTGGTGGTGCTCGGTGATCATGCAGGAGTCGAAGCCCACCTGCTCGGCCAGCTTCGCCTCGGCGACGATCTCCTCGTAGACCCGGACCATCTCCTTGCCGTCCGGCCAGTCCTCGGTGCAGGGGAAGATCCCAAATTTGATCTTGGGCATCGGTCTCTCCTTCGGGCGGCGGGATACGAGCGGCGGAGCGCCGACCGACCGTAGGCGGCCGGCCGGGGCGGCTCAATGGGGAACGTCATAACCTCCCCGCTCGGCGATTGTGGGTGGCCACAACCCGAGCCGGGACGGATCGGGAGCCGAAGCGAGCGTCACGTTCACGGTCAGTGGGACTCGAGTCGTCCGGTTGCGGATATATCGGAAGTATGCGACGCCCTCCTCGAGACCCCGAGCTGACCTGCGTTCCTGTGCAACGGACGTCGGTTGCGCAGGAACGCCGGTGCGCATTGGGCTCCGCCACGGGGGACGACCGGTCGCGCTGAAGGGAGTCTTGACGGCCGTCAATGCCGTCCGAGCGCAACCGGTCGCGCCACCCGGTGGCGTGAGGGCCGACGAACGGCAGGACCGCCGCTGTGTCGCCGGCCACCCGGAACAGGAGCGGGCGGGGTCGCAACACGAGCCGCAGGAACGATTCTGTGCTCAGCCGTCAAGCCCGAGCAGCCGGGCGGCATTGCCGCCGAGGATCCGGGCCCGGTCGTCGTCGGAGATCCCCGGTGTGGCCTCCACCAGCCCGACCGGGTCGTCGTCGCCCATGTCGTAGGGGTAGTCGGTGCCGACCACCACCCGCTCGGCGCCCATCTGGGCGACGAGGAAGGCGAGGTGGGCCGGGTCGTAGACGAGGCAGTCGACGAAGATCCGGCGCAGATAGCTGCTCGGCGGCCGGTCGGGGATGTGGTGGCGGCCCTCGGGCCGGTGCCGCCAGGCGTGGTCCATCCGGGAGGCGTAGAACGGCAGGAACCCGCCGCCGTGGACGACGCACAGCCGCAGCGACGGCAGCTCCTCGAGGACGCCGCCATGAATCAGCCGGGTGAGGGCGATCGTCGACTCCAGCGGGTTCCCGACGACGTTGGTGAGGTAGTAGTCCATCAGCCGCCGGCCGTCGGTGAAGCCGTGGGGGTGGAGGAGCACGACGACGCCGAGTTCGGCCACCCGGGCGAAGAACGGCCGGAACCGGCGGTCGTCGAGGTCGAGGCCGTTGACGTTGGTGCAGATCTCCACCCCCCGGAGGCCGAGCCCGCCGACGGCGTGGTCGAGCTCGGACAGCGCGGCGTCGACGTCCTGCAGCGGGACGGTGGCCAGGCCGACGAACCGGTCGGGCCGGCCGGCCACCAGCTCGGCCAGGTGCTCGTTCTGCTGCCGGGCCAGCCGCCGGCCGAGGGCCGGGTCGGCCCAGTAGTAGTACTGCGGCGGGGCGACCGACAGGGCCTGGACATCGACGCCCATGCGGTCCATGTCGGCCAGGCGCCGGGCGGGGTCGGTGAGCTGCGGGACGATGGCGGCGAAGTGCTCGGCGTTGTAGGCCTTCGTCTCCCCGTTGCTCCAGAAGGCGAAGGGGTCGGCCAGCGGCAGCGGCGGCACCAGCCCGTCGACCAGCGCCTGGCAGGCCGGGGTGGCGACGTGGCTGTGGAGGTCGACGACCCGGGGCCGGGTCACGACGGCGGGTCGCCGAGCACGCCCTCGATGAGGAAGGCGAGCTGGAACTGCAGCAGCGCCCGGGGGTCGTGGCAATTCACGCCGAGGATCTCCTCGATGCGCCGCAGCCGGTAGCTGATCGTGTTGGGGTGGACGATCAGCGCCTCGGCGGTGGCCGTGACGCTGAACCCGTTGGCCAGGAAGGCCCGCATCGTCTCCACCAGCGTCGTGTCGCGGCGGCCGTCGTACGCGTAGAGCGGCCGCAGCAGGCCGTGCATGAAGTCGATCAGCTCCTCGGGCCGCTTCACCTGGAGCAGCAGCCGGTACACGCCGAGGTCGGCCAGGGCCACGACCCGGTCGCGCTGCCCGGCCCGCTGGACGAGGTCGAGGGCGCCGGCGGCCAGCCGGTAGGCGTCGCCGTACTCGGTCACGCCGTGACAGGGCGGCCCGAGCCCCACGGAGACCGCCCCGACGTAGGCTCGGATGTGGCGCCGCAGCGACTCGGCCAGCTCCGCCGCTGCCGGCTGTGCCTCCCGTTCGGGCTCGCACCTCGCCGATGACCGGCCCGCGTCCCGGGTCTCTTCCGGCCCGGCATCGGCTCGGCGCTCGGGCCACAGGAGGATGACGTCCTCGCCCCGGGCGGCCACCAGGGCGGCGTCGCCGACGCCGGTGGCGTCGACCACCCGCTGCACGTGGCTGAGCAGCGTCCGCTGGAGCCGGGCGGCGCCGCCGGCCAGCCGGGCGACGGAGTCCTCTTCGCCGGGATCGGGCCGCACGACGACCAGCGTGTAGGGCGAGCTCAGCTCCAGGCCGAGCTGGTGGGCCCGGGCGACGGTCGAGTCGGGGTCGCTCCGCCGGTCGACGGCCAGGAGGTCGTCGAGGAACTCCCGGGACAGGCGCCACTCGACCTCCTGGGCGGTGCGGAGCTTCGACACCGCCAGCGCCACCACCATCGCCCCCCGCTCCAGCGCCCGCCGCTCGTAGGCGCCGAAGGGCCGGGCGGCGTTGAAGGCCCGGACCCGCCCGGCCAGTTCCTCGTCGAGCACCACCGGCGCCACCAGCCCCGACCCGCCGTCCGGTTCCGGGATCCGGTCGAGGTGCCCGGTGGCGCCGGCGGCCGCCAGCGGATGGCCGGCGGCGTCCTCCACGAGGACGTCGCTGCGCAGCGCCAAGGCCAACGCTCGGGTGATGGCCTCCAGGCTCTGGCCGGCCAGCAACCGGCGCATGAGATCCCGGTGGACGTCCTCCGCCCGCCGGGCGACGCGGTGCTCCTCCTCGAGGCGGGCCAGCCGCTCCTCCAGCGCCGCCGCCCGGGCCTGGTCCCGTTCCCGCAGCCTGCCCGACTCGATGGCCAGCGCCGCCTGGTTGGCGATGGCCTCCATGACGACCACCTCGCCGGGGGCGAAGTCCCGCGGCCGGCGGGTGTAGCAGGTCAGCACGCCGAGCGACCCCTCGGAGGCCACCAGCGGCAGCGACAGGATCGACCGGTAACCCTGCTCGGCCGCCACCAACTCCCACTCGCCGCAGGTCACGTCGGCCCGGATGTCGGGGAGGACCACCGGCCGCTGCGTCCGGAAGGCCCGGCTGGAGGGGCCCTCGGCCAGCTCCCCGGGCCGGATCAACGGTGCCCGGGCGGCGTTGACCTCCGCCACGTAGGACGGGCGCAACCCGTAGAAGCCCCGGATGAGCAGCTTCTCAGAGGCGTCGTCGGGCAGCAGCACGGAGCAGTAGTCGTAGGTCGTGAGCTGGGCCACCGTTCCGGCGATCAGGCTCAGGAGGTCGTCGAGCGGGACCCCGCGGTTGACCGCCCGGCCGAACTCGCAGGTGGCGTCGAGCCACGCCCCGAGGTCGGGACGGGTGGCGCTGCTGTCGATCACGACCGAACGGGCCATCGCCTCCCCCCTTCGCCGGCCGTGCCACGTTAGCGCTGTGGCGGGCCACAACATCCTCCCGCCAGCCTTGTCCCCATCCCCATGTTCCAGACCGGGATCCGTCCGTATCCTCGGGCCATGGTCAAGCCGATTCTGCAGATCTATCCGGTCATCCCCGGGACCCGCGCCGAACGCGA
>JAICYE010000504.1 GCA_025934385.1 Acidimicrobiia bacterium
GACACGCCGGTCTGGCCCGGCGACCCGCCGGTGGCCGTGGTTCCCGTCGCCCGGGTGGAGCGCGGCGACGTCGCCGCCGTGTCCCGGCTGACGCTCGGCACCCACGCCGGGACCCACGTCGACCCGCCCGCCCACTTCGTGCCGGGCGGCGCCACCGTCGACATCCTGCCGCTCGACGTCCTGGTCGGGCCGGCGGTCGTCGTCGACCTCCCGGGCGGGGGCCCGATCGACGCCGCCCGGCTGGCGGCGGCGCTCGACGACGGCGAGGGCGACGGTCCGTGGCGCGTCCTCCTCCGGACGGGCGCCGCCGACGAAGTCCCGACGGCCGACGGCGCCCTCACGCCGGACGGCGCCCGGTGGCTCGTGGAGCGGGGCGTGCGGCTCGTCGGCGCCGAGACGCTGTCGATCGAACCGGCCACGGACAGCTACCCCGTCCACGGGATCCTGCTGGGCGCCGGTGTGATCATCGTCGAGGGTCTCGACCTCTTCGGGGTGACACCGGGCCACTATGAGCTGGCCTGCCTGCCGCTGCGCATCGCCGGGGGCGACGGCGCCCCGGCCCGGGCGGTGCTGATCAGCCGGTGACCGAGATTTCCGAATGACCGACATCGTCGTTCTGGCCGACACCCACATCCACCGGAACTCGACCCGGCGGCTCCCGCCGGCCGTCTACGCCGCCCTGGAGCGGGCCGATCTCGTGCTCCACGCCGGCGACGTCGTCACCGGCGACGTCCTCGAGGAACTGGCCGGCTTCGCTCCCACGCTGGCCGTGCTGGGCAACAACGACGGCGAGCTGGCCGGCCGGCTCCCGGAAGAACGCTTGTTCACGGTCGAGGGCCTGAGCGTCGCCATGGTCCACGACTCCGGCGCCCGGACGGCGCGGGAGGCCCGGCTCCGGCGGCGCTTCCCCGCCGCCGATCTCGTCGTGTTCGGCCACAGTCACGTCCCCGTCGACGCTCCCGGCCTCGGCGACCAGTGGCTGTTCAACCCCGGCTCGCCGACCGAGCGCCGCCGCCAGCCGCACCACACCTTCGGCCGGCTGCGGGTCGACGGCGACCGGCTCCTGGAGCACCGCATCGAAGTGGTCTGAACCGTGAAGCGGGGCCGCCCTTGTGGACCCCCGCCCGGCCTGGTGAACTCTGTGACGACAGACGCGTCAGGAGGTGCCGTGTGACCCGATACCTGATCGTCGCCAACCAGACGCTCTCCGGTGAGCAGCTCGTCGACGAAGTCCGCCGGCTGCTGGCGGAGGGATCGTGCAGCTTCCATGTGGTCGTCCCGGCCACCCACGGCAAGGACCAGGCGTTCTACACCGAAGGCGGGGCCCACGCCATCGCCGAGAAACGGCTCGAGGCCGCCCTGGAGCGGTTCCGGGCCCTCGGCGCCGAGGTCGACGGCGAGGTCGGCGACGCCAGCCCGATGCTGGCGGTCCGGGATTGCCTCATGACCGGCGGCTACGCCGGCGTGATCCTCTCGACGCTGCCGCCGGGGGCCTCGCGCTGGCTCAAGCAGGACCTGCCCCACCGGCTGGAGCGGACGTTCGGCGTCCCCGTCCTCCACCTCACGGGGCACTACGAGCAGGTCGGCGCCGACCGGGCCTGAATCAGTCCCCGCCCGGGCACCACTCGCCGACGGCCACGCCCGGAGGCGGGGCCGTGCAGTTGGCGGCCGGAAGCGACGCCGTCGCCGGCGGCCGCTCGTCGGCCCCGGCCCCGCCGCGGTAGGCGCCGATGCCCAGTCCCACTAGGGCCAGGCCGAACGAGGCCAACGCGAACCTGAGGATGCGCTTCAGGTGCGTCACAGGGGCGGATATCGACGCCAACGTGCCCGGCCTTGAGCCCGCCCGTCCCGAGGTGGAAATCTTGACCCGCTGAGGGGAGGTTCCATGCCGCGGGCTCGCAGATCTCGGGCGCTTCTCACGTTGGTCGCCGTCGTCAGCACCGTCCTGGCGCCCTACGGCGCGGCAGCAGCAGCGGCGGAGCCGGCCGACCCGACGTGGACGCCGGTGCCGAAAGCGCACTGCCAACCCGGCGACCCGGTGGAGACCGCCCTCCAGGGCCAGGTGCCGCTGGCCGACCGGCGCAGCGGCCGGGCGGCCCAGGGCTACGCCTGCAACCTGCGGCTCGTCGGCCGCTACCCGAGCAACGCCTTCGCCAGCTTCGACACCTACGGCGATTGCGGCTACTACTCCGACAACTTCGGCGCCATCGCCACCCAGGCCGACACGGGGACGCTGGTCCTCGACCTCTCCGACCCGGCCCATCCCCGCAAGACCGGCTATCTGACCGCCCGGGCCA
>JAICYE010000391.1 GCA_025934385.1 Acidimicrobiia bacterium
ACCATCGGGGGGACGGGTGTGTTCGTCAAGGAGGTCCAGCAGGCGGTGCTCGACGGCCGGGCCGACCTCGCCGTCCACTCCGCCAAGGACCTCCCGTCGGAGACCGCCGCCGGGCTGGCGCTGGCCGCCATCCCGGAGCGGGCCGATCCCCGTGACGCCCTGGTCGGGGCCCGCCTCGACGACATCCCGGCCGGAGGCCGGGTGGGGACGGGTTCCGTCCGCCGCCAGGCCCAGCTCGCCGCCCTCCGGCCGGATCTCCGCTTCGAGTCGCTGCGAGGGAACATCGAGACGCGGGTGGCCAAGGCCGTCGACTTCGACGCCGTGGTGGTGGCCCTGGCAGCCCTGGAGCGGCTGGGCCTGGCCGACCGGGCGGCCGAGGTCCTCGACCCCTCGGTCATGCTGCCCCAGGTGGCGCAGGGCGCCCTGGCGGTGGAGTGCCGGGCCGACGACGACGAGACGGCCGGGCGCCTTCAGGCGCTCGACGACCCCGCCGTCCGGCGGGCGGTCGAGGCCGAACGGGCCTTTCTCCGCCGCCTCGGCGGGGGCTGCGACCTGCCCTGCGGCGCCCTGGCCCGGGCCGCCGGAGCCGGTGACGTCGGCGCCGTCGCCATCGACGTGCTGCTGGCCACGCTCGACGGCAAGGCCGTGCTCCGGGTCCGCCACGAAGCCGGTGACCCCGAGACGGCCGGCGCCGAGGCGGCCCGGATCCTGCTCGACGAGCAGGGCGGCCGGCAGCTCCTTGAAAGTTGATGTGACGGTGATCTGACGGGCGTCACCCATCCGTATTACCGTCTGGTACGCGGGACGCGCCGGGGAAGGCGTCCCGTTCCGTCGAGAGGGACGCACCATCATGGCATTCCGTCGTCGCACCGCCGTCCTGTCGGTCATCGCCCTGCTGTCGAGCCTCGTCACCGTGACGGGCGCCGCGGCCGCCGGCCCGGCCCCGGATCCCGGCGGGCCGAACGCCGGCACCCCGCCGGCCGCGTTCGCACCGGCGGCCCCCGCAGCGCCGGCCGGCGGTGACATCGCCGCCCTGGTGGAACCGCAGGCCGCCCTGCCCGGACCGCTCCCGGCCGACCCGACGGAGGCGCTCGTCGCGGCGGTGACCGTCTGGGGAGCCCACCTGGGACTCGACCTCCACCCCGCGGCAGCGATCCGGGGCGCCCACCTGGCACCGGGGCTGACCGGCCGGCTGGCGCTTCTCCTCGGCCAGCTGCAGGCCTGCCAGACGATCACCGACCGGCTGCTGGCCCGTCTCCCCGCTCCGCCCGCCGACATGTGGCGGCAGAACACCGATCCCGGTCCGATCCCCGAGGCGCCGGCCCTGCGGGACTGCGCCGCCAAGGTCGAGGCCGGAGGGCTGGAGCTGAAGCACTTCCTGAAGGGCACCCCGGCCTATGGATCACGGCTCGAGGAGTGGCCCGTCCTGCGCGTCGACCCGATCGGCACCGACGACGTGGTGGGGCCCGACTTCATCCTGAACGTCGACGCCGGCGGCAACGACACCTACCTCGACAACGCCGGCGGCAACCTCATCGACGTGCGGGCCGAACCGAGGGGCCTGGCCAAGGGCTGCTCCAACCCCGCCTACGACCTGGCCGCGGCCCGGTGCGTGATCGCCGAGGCGCTCCTCGTCGACGTGGCCGGGAACGACACCTACGGGCAGATGGAGGCGCCCGAGATGGGCGTCGACGAGCTCTGCACCGACGACCTGCTGGTGCGGCGGGTGGTGACCGGTGGGGCCGGCGCCTGGGGCGTGGGCGTCCTCATCGACGGGGGCGGCGACGACACGTACCTCGGCAAGTCGGTGGCGCTGGGCGCCGGCCACTTCGGGGGGACGGGCGTCCTGCTCGACGAAGGCGGAAACGACCACTACAAGGCGCTGCGCCTCGCCGAGGGCTTCGGGACGCTGGGCGGCACCGGCGTCCTGCGAGACGGTGGCGGGAACGACACCTACACCTACTACCTGCCCCGCCCGAAATACCCCGGGGTGGCCGACCACGCGCTCGGCGCCGGCGGCGCGCTCGACACCGGCGGTGTCTGCGACGGCGTCTCCCGGTGGAACCTCGGCAGCGGCTTCCTCGGCGGCGTGGGGATCCTCGTCGACGAGGCCGGCAACGACACCTACACGGCGGCCCCGCCCACCAAGCACGAGCCGGGCGCCTCGGGGATGATCCGCGAGACAGGCTCCATGGGGTTCGGCGACGGCGGCGGCTTCGGCATCTTTCTCGACAACGCCGGTCACGACACCTACGCCAACATTCCGGGGCGGGCCGACGGCGCCACCGTCGCCCCGAGCGACAAGTCGCAGGGTTTCTTCCACGACTCGGCGGGCGGGCCGGCGACGGCGGCCGCCAACCCGATGGCCGACAATCCCGTGCCCGACGACCCGGTGTCCGACGGGGGCTTCCTGACGGCCTGGTTCACCCATTTCATCCCCGACAAGATCGTGGTCACCCACGGCACCACGCCGCAGTTCTTCAATCCCGACCTCTACGGAGGCCCCTTCGGCGGCCGGCGACACACGATCACCGAGGTCCGCCGACCCAACTTCGACCCCCCCGGGCCGCCCCGCTTCGACGTCAGCGTCGACTTCGGCCACGCCGCGCCGATCACCGGCGTCGAGAAACTCGCGCCCGGCACCTACGACTTCACCTGCCGTGTCCATCCCTTCATGAAGGGCAAGCTGATCGTCCAGTAGGGGGCCCGATAGGCTGGAGGCCGTGGGATTCCCCGAGCAGCGTCCTCGCCGGCTGCGCCGCACGGCGGCCGTTCGCCGGCTGGTGGCCGAGACCCGGCTCTCGGTCGACGACCTCGTGGCGCCGCTGTTCGTCAAAGAGGGGATCGACGAGCCCCAGCCCATCCCGTCGATGCCCGGCGTGGTGCAGCACACCCAGGAGAGCCTCCGCAAGGAGGTGCGGGTGCTGGCCGGCCTCGGCATCCCCGGCGTCATCCTCTTCGGCGTGCCAGCCCGGAAGGACGGCCGGGGCTCGGGCGGTGACGATCCCGACGGCGTCGTCCAGGTGGCCCTGCGCAACCTGCGCGACGAGGTCGGTGACCGGCTCCTGCTGATGGCCGACGACTGCCTCGACGAGTACACCGACCACGGCCACTGCGGGATCCTCACC
>JAICYE010000103.1 GCA_025934385.1 Acidimicrobiia bacterium
GAAGGCCGAAACCGTGATGGCGTCGACGTGGAGGCCCTCGGCCCGGGCCGCCCAGGCGTGGGCTCCCTCGTGAACGAGGAGCGCAGCGACGTAGACGGCCAGAACGCCGGCGGCGTCGGCGACACCGCCCACTTCGGAGCGGGCGGAGAGGGCAGACGCCAGGAGGGCGGCGGCGGCAACCCCGACGAAGACGGGCGTGAAGCGGAGCTTGAAGGAGCGACGGCCCATCGGAGGCGGAGGATACCCAAGCCTCAGAGGCCGAACAGGACTGCGTGACGATCGATGCACTCCGCGACGCCGCCCGACGCGGCCCCGGCGGCCGCGAGAACGGCACCGACGCCGGAACCCTCGGTACGGACCCCGTGTGCCGAGAGGCATGCCGCCAGGTCCGCCGTCTCACGCCTGCGGGCGGCGCCCTGGGGAACGGCCTGGAGGGCCCAGGCCCGCTCGATGTCGGCCGACAGCGTTGCGGCACACTGACGGTCGACCTCCGGCAGGTGGTCGTGCACGCATTGCAGCCGGGAACCGATCGCCGCCCGATACTCCGCCTGGTCGACATGGCCGTCCGCCAGAGCTCCCCGCTGGGAATCCGGCGCCTGCCGAGCAGCGGCGTGGATCCCGGCTTCGACCGCTCGCCTGTCCGGGAGCGGGTCGTTCCGATGTGGTGACGGGGCGAAGTTGCGTACCGCGAAGACAACCAGTGCCCCGGCCGTGAACGCGAGAACGGGACGCCTCACAGTGTCGTGGCCCCGACCGGCTTGAATTCGCCGCCGGTGAAGTTGTCACGCCAGCCGCCCTCCAAGACGCTCCCCCGGGGATAGGCGTCGTGGTTTGAGCGACTGCCGTACGGCGCGAACGTGAACCAGGCCGGTACGGCGTACTGGTTACAGCCGGTATGGAACGGGGACTGGTCGGTGTACGGGTAACCGCCGGGCAGCGTCAGCTTTATGTACGCCTGGTAGTCGCAGATCATGTCCTTCTGTTCGCCCCGGTCATGGTCCGCCGCACCTCGACGTCGAAGACACCGACCATTCCGTCGCCCTCCGGTTGATGGTGTTCCTTCACGACGGCCGCGCCCTTGTAGAACGACCAGTTGCGGATGTCGGCATGCGCCGTGGCGCCCGACAGAGCGGCCGCGTCCGCCACCCCGAGCCGAAGCCAGATCGCACAGACGTCATGGCACCGACCCTCCCTCTCCGCGGCCGGCACCGGCGGAGATCTACGCAATGCCGAAGAAACGTGACAACACGCCACCTATGACGCATAACAGAGGAAGTGGCACTGGGTGGCGGCCGACTGGATGGGCGAGGTCGACCTCGCGGGCCCGCCCCCGTCAGCGCTGCTCAAGATGATGCACTACGACTCCCACTCGACCCGGCGTCGCCGCCACGGCCGTCCGCCAGGCCCTGGGCCCGAGCAGCCCTGACCGCGCGCGGCGAGGCTGGCCAGCCCACCTCCGAGGGTCACGAAGCTCAAGCCGGCGGTGAGGAAAAGCGGTGGCCGCAGAACCGGCACAGCACGGCGGCGGCCTTGACCTCCTCGGCACACATCGGGCACGTCTTCGTGTCGGGGGAGGACGTCTCGGGGGAGGACGCCTCGGGGGAGGACGTCTCCGGGGAGGGCGTCGCCGTCGGGGCCATCGGGGGTGTCAGAGGCGTCGGGGGAACCGGGGGTTGGGCCGCGCCGGCCAGGGCGGCGCACAGCCGGCGGAAGTCCGCCTCCTGGGCAGCGTCGTAGGGGACGGTGAGCCGTTCGCCGTCCACCGTCAGGATGAGCACCCGCCGCCCGTCCCGGCCGGTGGCGAGGGCGGCGGAGGTGACGTCCTCCAGGAAGACGTGGACGTCGCCCTTCAGCACGATCCCGGCCAGGTCCTTGTGGTCCCGAAGCCAGCTCCTGACCAGGGCGTCGTTGGTTCTGAGCGCCTCGATGACCGCCCGGCGGTTGTGCTGCAGCGCTTCGCCCAGGGCCCGGGCGGGGCTGACGTCGTCGTCGGCCGGGGTCGACGCCGACCCCGTCTCCTTGACGGTGCCGACGATGAGCTTGGCCAGGTCCTTGTTCTCGGCGAGGGCGGCGGTGACGACCTTCCTGCTCGGGCCGTCGAACGCCCCGGCCAGGCTGCGGGGATTCCGGTAGATCTTCAGGCCGCGTTGTAGGAGCGTCTTCACGCCGCGGTGCCGCAGGATGAGCTTGCGGCCGGCGATCTCGACCGTCGAGTCGATTCCTTCGGCGATGAGGGGCGCTGCGTCCGGACCGCCGCTCACGTCGGCTCCTCGGCGCAGCGGGGGCAGCCGCACCACTGGCGAAGGAGCTCCCAGGTGAAGATGCCGGTGTGGTGGCCGTCGTTCCAGCGCAGCTGCAGGCCGTAGTTGCCGGCGAACTCGGCGTCCTCGACCCGGAGCTGGTCGGCCGTCCCGGGCGGCGCGAGCCACGACGGCCCACCGGCCTGGCGGGCGTTGCGGCACTCGGCGCAGGGGCAGCCGGCCCGCAGGTCGGGCAGTCGGTAGCGGCTGGTGTGGCCGTCGGCCCAGATGACCGTCACGCCCTGCTCGCGGTCGACCTCGACGTCGTCGGGCGGAGTGGTTCCATACGGCTCGGGCACGACGACAGTCTCGCGCCCGGGCAGTGATCAGGGCGGCCCGGGCGGCGATCGGCCCGGCGCCGGAACGGCGATCGCCGCGCCAGCCCGTCCGGATCAGGACGTTGCAGCCGGTCCGGAAGCGCGACGCCGCCGGGTGGTCGAGGCCGTGGCCTGCGGGATCTCGACGTCGGCGGCGGCGATCCGCTCCTTGGCCCGGACGTCGACGGGCGACTCCTCTTCGGTCAGGTCGAGCTCGACCGGCGGCGCGTCCGACGGAGCGGCGGCGGCCGGAGGAGCAGCGGCGGCGCGCCGTTGGGCCAGATCCTGGTAGGCGCCGAAGAACCCGGCGGTGGCGGCGGCCCACCAGTTCCACACCTCGGCACCGGGCATCGCCCAGCGGCCGAGGTTGGCCCGGGCGGCCTCGACGGCGGTCTCGTTCGTCTCGACCGACAGAAGGACCAGCTGCTGGCTCGTACCGGACCACAGCTCGGCGAGGTCCCGGCTGAGCTGGGCGTATGTGCGGACGGCGGCGAAACCGGGGAGGTCCTGCAGGTCCCACGGAGCGTCAGGAGTCATCGATGCTCCTCCTCTCGTTGACAGGCGCGGCAGCTTAGGTCCCGGCGTCGCCGGTGCGAAGCGCGGCCGAGCCGATTTGCCCGGGACCGGCTACGGGAGCAGCCGGGCCACCGGTCGGCGGTCGCCGCGGAGGGTGACGGGGTCATCCCGGAAGCGGTGCAGGAGCTCGATGTAGTCGGTGCGGTGGAGGAGGAGTTGGCCGAGGCGGGCCATGTGGTCGCTCTCGTCCTGGGTGTCGATCATGACCACGCCGGCCTCGGCGAGGCGCCGGCAGAGGTCGACGACGCCGGCCTTGGAAGCGTCGGGGGCGCGGTGGAACATCGACTCGCCGGCGAAGACCCGGCCGGTGAGGACGCCGTAGCAGCCGCCGACCAGCTCGTCGCCCCCCCAGACCTCGAGGCTGTGGGCGACGCCCGCCCGGTGCAGCGCCCGGTAGGCGGCGTGCATGGCGGGATTGATCCAGGTCTCGCGGCGGTCGGCGCAGCCGGCGATGACGGCGTCGAAGGCGGCGTCCACCGTCGTCTCCCAGCCGCAGCCCCGCAGGCGGCGCCGCAGGGACCGGGGCACGGTCACGTGGTCGGGCAGCAGGATCGGCCGGGGATGGGGTGAGATCCAGGGCAGGAGCACCCCGGCGAAGTCGGTGCCGGGCACGACGGGGACGTCGCCGCCGAGCGCCAGGCGGCGGACGTCTCGGTCGAGGACCGCCTCGTCGCCGCCGGTGGCCGGCCAGGGGAAGCAGCCGGCCCGGTAGGCGGCCAGCAGCGTCCCGACGTCGAGGCGGCCGCCGAGGGCGACGAGGTCGCGGGGCGCGCCGGCCACGTCGAGCCGGGCGAAGAACGCCGCCGGGGTCTCCTCCATCCGGAGAGGCGTACCACGCCGGGCTGCCGACGGGAATCCCGCCCGGGAACCCGGCCCTAGGGTGACGCCCATGCGCATCGGGTTCACGCTGCCCCAGTTCGGCCCGCTGGCCCACGAGGCCGTCGACATCGTGCGCTTCGCCCGCACCATCGAGGAGATCGGCGGCGACAGCCTCTGGGTCGGCGACCGGCTCCTGGCCCCCGTCAACCCGACGGTCGGATACGGCGGCGGCGACACGATCCCCGAGGTCTTCCGCTCCGCCCTCGATCCGTTCACCGTCATGGCCGTCGCCGCCAGCGCCACGGAACGGGTCGAGATCGGCAGCAACATCCTCAACGCTCCGTGGTACGCCCCCGCCGTCCTGGCCCGCTCGCTCACCACCATCGACCAGGTGAGCGCAGGACGGCTCCTCGTCGGTCTCGGCATCGGCTGGTCGCCGGAGGAGTACCAGGCCGCCGGCGTCCCCATGCCGGAGCGCGGCGCCCGGCTGGACGAGGGCCTCGACGCGCTCGACGCTCTGTGGACCGCCGATCCGGCCGAGTACCACGGCCGCTACTGGACGGTCCCCGCCACCCACGCCGGCCTCAAGCCCGCCCGCCGGCCCCGGCCGCCCGTCTACCTGGCCGGGTTCTCCCCCGCCGCCGTCAACCGGATCGCCCGCCGGGCCGATGGCTGGCTGCCGGTGATCGCCCCCGGGGGCCGCCCGGTCGACCCGGCGAAGCAGATCGCCGCCCCGATGGCCCACATCCGGGAACTGGCCGAGCAACAGGGCCGGGATCCCGCCGACCTCGGGCTGGTCCTGCGCGTCAATCCCACGGGTGACCGCACGGTCGAGGCGGTCGCCGACGCCATCGTCCTCGCCCGGGACGAGGCCGGCGTCGACCACGCCTTCGTCGAGCTGATGTACCTGGCCTCCACGGTCGACCAGGCCCTCGACCTCGCCGGTGGAATCCTGGAGCTGACCCGGGCCCGGTAAGCCTTCGCCGCGGCAAGGCGATCGCCGCCGACGTCGTGGACGGGATGAGCCCGGTTCAGCGCTCCCGCTTGGCCGACGAGCCCCGCACCTCGTCGGCCGGGTAGCGGACGGCGTTGGCGGCGATCTTCGCCGACGCCGCCTCGAGCAGGTCGACGTCGAGGACGTCGGCGAGGCGCACGAGATAGATGAACACGTCGGCCAGCTCCTCGGCCACCGCCGCCCGACCGTCGGGATCGGCGACCAGCGCGGCGATCTCCGGGTCACTCCCCCACTGCACGTGCTCGAGCAGCTCGCCGACCTCGACGGCCAGCGAGATGGCCAGGTTCTTCGGCGTGTGGAACCGCTCCCAGTCCCGCTCGGCGGCGAAGCGGCGCAGCTCGGCGGCCAGGTCGTCGAGGCCCATAGGCCGCAACGGTAGTCGGCCAAGTCCGCCGGCGCCGGCGTCCATATCGAGTTGAATATGGTAGACTTCACACTCGTGTACGGGGCGTTCATCCGGCAACTGCGGGAGTCCCGCGGCCTGAGTCAGGAGACCTTGGCCGAGGTGGCCGGCATCAGCCAGCCGAACCTGTCCGCCTACGAGCGCGACCGGCGGGTGCCGACCGCCGACACGCTGAACCGGATCGTCGTCGCCTGCGGCTACGAACTCGCCGCCGCCGCCGGCGGCCGCACGATCTTCTGTCCGCTCCCGGTTGCGTACCGCTTCCCCGATGACGACCTCCCGCCGGCCGATCCTGGCGATCCGGGGGACGAGCCGCCGACCGTCACGGCCGAGACGCCCATCGGCGAACGGGTACGGGCGATCATGGCCGTCCTCGAACTGGCCGAAGGAGCACGCTGAGCGTCGTCGACGTCGTCTTCGCCGTCCACGACCTCCTCCAGGGTCGCGGCTACAACCATGCCTTCGGCGGCGCACTGGCGCTCGGCTACTACGCCGAGCCCCGGGGCACGGTCGACGTCGACGTCAACGTGTTCGTCCCCTTCGACCGGGCCGGCGACGTGGTGAGCGCGCTCGGGGTCATCGGGTTCACCGCCGAACAACCCGTCGAGAAGTGGTCACCGGCGGCCGGGGTTCGGCTGCGGCAGGCGGATGATCCGACCCGGCTCGATGTCTTCTTCTCGCTCGACAACCACTACGACGAGATCGCCCGGCGAACGGAGCGCTTCCCCTTCGGGCGGCACCGGCGTCACCTCCCCTTTCTCTCCGCCGAGGATCTCGTGGTGTTCAAGCTCTCCTTCGGCCGGGACAAGGACTGGGTCGACATCCGCCACCTGGTCGAAGCCCGGCCGGACATCGACCTCGACTACGTGGAGGCGCAGCTCATCGGGCTGCGGGGCCCGACCTTGTACCCCCGGCTGGCCCGCCTGAGGGCCATCACCCGGCGGGCCCGGGGCGAGGCCTGAGGCCGGCGCGGCGTCAGGCCTGGCGGTCCCGGTCCGCTCCGAACGGGAGCGGGCAGCCGCAGGCGGCGCAGAACTGGTCGCCGGCGTGGACCGCCCGGGCGCAGTTGGGGCACAGCGCCGGCGGGTGCACGGCCCGGCCCCGGAGCAGGAGGTACCAGACGCCGAAGATGATGGCCAGCAGGAACGTCCCGATGCCCCACGTCGCCGGGGAGAAGCCGCCGACCCGGACGCCCCGGGCCTCGAGCAGCTGGGCGTCGCGCCAGACGATGAAGCCGAGCACGGCGGCGATCACCAACGGGACGAGCATCACGAACCTCCACTTCTCGGGGGAAGCCTACGCCCCCACCTTCCGATCATCGGTGTCACCGGGGCGAGAATTGAGTGCTTTCAACCAATTCACAGAATGCCTCCTGCTCAGCTCCGAGGCTGGTTGGTCGATCCAGGCGGTATCTCTGTGAACGCGCCCCGGAATCCCGCCGCGAACCGGTGGCTGGCCGTCGGCCAGTCGGGCCTGGCTGAGGCGCGCCGGGCCGGCAGGGAGGCGGCCGGCGATGCCCTCACGGGGCCCGATCCCAAGCTGCTCGTCGTGTTCTGTACCGAGTCGTACGACCTCACCGAGCTCCTCGCCGGGATCCGGGAGGCGGCCGGGAACGTGCCGATGATCGGCTGCTCCACCGCCGGTGAGATCTCCGCCACCGGGCCGGGCGACGCCGGCGTCGTGGTCACCGCCCTCGGCGGCACGGGCTTCGCCGTGGCCACCGCCGCCGCCGACGCCGACGGCGGCCGCCTCCGGGAGGCCGGCGCCGAGGTGGCCGCCGCCCTCGACGCCCTCGACACCCACGACGCCCTCGACACC